>JAVBYA010000057.1 GCA_030824295.1 Bacteroidota bacterium | reverse complement strand
TCCGGCCCGCATTCCTTTCCCATCACACCGCCGCACCCACCCTTCCCGCATGATGCCGTTCCGGCACGTTGTGCATGGAGGGAACAGAGATGAATCAACCGACGCGGATATTCCCGCAGTATGAACACCACGACCATCATTGGAGCATCGTGCTGGCGGGCGGACAAGGGAAGCGACTGGCCCATTTCATCAAACAGCGCTGCGGCGATTACCGTCCCAAACAATACTGTGCCATCATCGGCCGCCGCACCATGCTCCGTCACACCATCGACCGCATCGCTCCGCTGTTCGATCCCGATCATGTGATGGTCAGCGTGAATGCTGCACACCTGCCGTGGGCATTCAGTGAACTGCATGATCGTCCACCCCGTACCATCGTCATCCAGCCGTACGACCGCGAGACAGCACCGGGCATTCTGCTGTCGCTGCTGCACGTCCATCATGAGGATCCGCAGGCGCTGATCGCGCTCTTCCCGGCGGACCATTTCATCCTCGGCGAGGACCGGTACCGTGCGTATGTCCGGCAGGCGTTCGAACGTGTCGAAGCGGAACCGGAACGGACCGTCATGCTCGGTGTTCCGCCGACCTCGGTACAGTCCGGGTACGGATGGATCGAACCGGGCGAACCGCTGCACGGAGGAGCATTGCGCGCCGTGAAACGGTTCTGGGAAAAACCGGACGACCAGTTCATGCGCTACCTGCATGATAAAGGGTGTCTGTGGAATACCATGACGCTCGTCGGCACCTGCACACACATCCTTTCGTTGATGGAGCGGCACATGACGAACCTCTACAGTGCGATGCGTTCCGTCATTCCGTCGCTGGGAACACGGCACGAAATGGAAGCGACCGAACGGATCTTTGCTCCGCTTCCGCCTGTCAACATCTCCCGCGGTCTGCTGGAACGGGTCCCGGAGCACCTCAGCGTCCTCTCCCTGCAGGGGATCTATTGGAGCGACTGGGGGGATGAACAGCGTGTGCGGCACGATATCGATGCACTGGAACATCACGACCTGCCATTCTCCGATGAACAGAATATGCTGAACGCCGGCTGACCTGCCCTCTTTTCCTCCGCTACCATCCTGCGTATTTCCATTGGCTTCTCTCGATTCCATTCTCTACATTTACGAAAGTTTTTTTCGAACCCGGACCCCCCACTTCGGAACAAGAAAGGACCGCTGTATGCCGACCATGGAAGAACGAAAAATGATGATCCAAAAGATCAAAGCGCTCCCGGGTGTCCTGGATGCAACGGTGGAAGGACTGAGTGATGCCCAGCTCGATACACCGTACCGCGACGGCGGCTGGACCGTCCGGCAGGTGGTGCATCATCTCTGCGATTCGCACATGCATGCGTTCCTCCGCTTCAAATGGATGCTCACCGAGGAGAACTTCACCGTGAAGCCGTACAATCAGGATGTCTGGGCGACATCGCCCGAGTACCGGCTGCCGGTGCTCGAAGCGCTGCATCTGCTGCGCGGACTGCACGAGCGGTGGGCGGCGCTGTTGGACACGATCGACGAGAAGGGATGGGAACGCTCGGCGCAGCATCCGGAACGGGGAACGGTGACGCTGGACGGCATGCTGAAGATCTACTCCGGACACGGAGAGAAGCACTGCATGCAGATCATGGGACTGCGCGACCGGATGGATTGGTGACGGGGTTCTTTTCACATTTCGTCATGCGCACCATGCGGCTCGTAACGAACATCCTGATGCTTTCTCTGTTCATGGGAGGATGCGCACAGCGCGATGATGCACTCGGCTCGCAGCACCGCATCGTCTTCTTCGGCGATTCCATCACCGAACTTGGTGTGAAGCCGAACGGATACGTGACACTCATCCGTGATTCTCTGGAGCGCACAGGACGCAGTGCAGCGGTGACCGGCGCCGGCATCAGCGGGAATAAGATCGGCGACCTGCTTGCCCGGGTGGAGCGCGATGTGCTGCCGTACCGTCCGACGGTGGTGGTCATCTACATCGGCATCAACGATGTGTGGCATTATGCTTTTGCATCGCGCGGACTCACGGGCACACCGAAAGAAGCGTTCGCTGCCGGACTGCGCTCGCTCATCACCACACTGCAGGCCTCCGGTGCTCAGACGGTCCTCTGCACACCCACGGTCATCGGGGAACTGAAGAACGGCGCCAATACCTACGATGCGATGCTGGAAGAGTACAGTGCTGTCTCCAGGGATGTCGCCGCCGGGACCGGAACAGCCCTCTGCGACCTGCGCCGCGAGTTCACCCTCTACATCCACGCCAATAATCCGGACGATACCTCCAAGAACATCCTCACGTACGACGGGGTCCATCTCAACGATGCCGGTAATGCGTTGGTCGCCCGCACCATGCTGCAGACGCTGGACGGGATGGGAATTTTCTTCCCGCAGCGGTAGTTCCTTTTCTATAATAGTAATGATTCCGTAACAACTCACGACCGACCGCTCCGTACATAGTGCCGCACGGATACTCCCAACCATAGCATGGAGACCAAATGCTGACACTGTATGAAGAGATCACCGTTCTTTCCCTCGATCCGTCCACGAACAAGTTCCCCCGCTCCTATCCCGATCTTTATTATTGCATCACCTCAGCCATCCTGGTCGAGCTTTCCTCCCTGAAGCGTATCCGGAAGAATGAGGATGGAACACTGGAGGTGATCGACCACCGGCTGACCGGTCAGCCGGTGCTGGATGATGCTCTGAAACTCATGATGAAGAAGAAGCAGGCGATGGAACCGAAACATTGGATCATGACCCTCACACAGATCGGCGGACTGCTGGACCGTATCATCGGATCCCTTTTGGCAAAAGGAACGATCGCCATCCGGAAGAAGACCATCCTGTTCTTCCCGGTGACCCGCTATCACATCGTGAATCCGGGACTCCTTCACACGCTCCGGCATCGGGTGCGCATCATTGAGGATGCGGTACGGAATGAACGGACCGCCTGCATCATCAGTCTGGTGATCGGCGGTGAACGGTTCCTGACGCATCTCTTCACGCCGGCAGAATGGACCGAGCTGAAGGAGCGGTTCCGCCGCTTCATAGCGGAGCATCCGTTGCCGGCAACAGTGAGGGATGTGCTGTATCAGGGATCCTCGGACGATCTCACCGCCGTCCTTCTGCTGACCACCATGACAACGGTCGATGCAGGTTCGGATGGCGGAGCCGATGGGGGAGCCGACGGGGGAGACTGAACCCGAATTCACCGTTGTTCGGCCGCAGTTCACCGAAAAATCCTCAGAAAGTCATCCCTTTCCTGTTACTTTACAGCATATCGAAGACGGGGAAGCGGCATTGCCTTTTCTCCTGAAAATGGCAATATTGACGAACATTTCCTCACCATTCCGTGTTCATTGGATATGAATCCACGCATCCTATGAACTGAACCATTGAACCTATGTCAGACAATAAAAATACAGACCTCTCGTTCCTGAAGATCGATCGCACCGCACCCAAACAGGACGATGCGTCATCCTCACGCCGTCCGCTCATCATTGGAATCGCCATTCTGGCCGTTCTTGCAGCATCGGTCTTCTTGTTCTTCAACGCGGGGCCGTCGGCGCAGACCGTTGAACTCGGCACCGTTGCCCTCACCACCCAGGCGCAGGAAAGCGCCGTCCTGACCGCCAGCGGGTACATCGTTGCGCAGCGGAAAGCGGCCGTCGCTTCCAAAGGAACAGGCCGGCTTGAGTATCTCGGCGTGATCGAAGGGGACCGGGTGAAGAAGGGGCAGGTGATCGGCAGACTGGAGAACAGCGACGTGGAAGCGGCGCTGGGACAGGTCCGCGCGAATCTGAACCTTGCGAAAGCAGGTTTGGAAAGTGTGAAAGCAGAGATGGAAGATGCTGCGGCGAACTTCGAACGGCAGAAGTCCCTTTTTGCACAGGGCTCCATCAGCCGCGCGGAATATGACGGTGCGAATGCGCGGTATAAACGTGCGTCCGCAGCGGTGTCGTCCGCTGATGCCTCCATTAAATTCGCCGAAGCGAATGTCCGCGCCACGGAAGTGCAACTGGAGTACACGCTCATCCGCGCACCGTTCGACGGCGTAGTACTCACGAAGAATGCGAACGTCGGCGAGGTGATCTCTCCGTTCGGTGCCGCAGCCGGTTCACGCGGCGCCATTGTTTCCGTTGCGGATATGACCAGTCTGGAAGTGGAGGCGGATGTCTCCGAAGCGAACATCGAGAAGATCAAGGAAGGGATGCCGTGCGAGATCACGCTCGATGCATACCCGGAACGGCGCTATGCCGGATTCGTGAACAAGATCGTGCCGACGGCGGACCGCGCGAAAGCGACCGTGCTAACGAAGGTGCGGTTCAAGGACCGTGACGAACGGGTGCTGCCGGAGATGCGTGCCAAAGTGAGTTTCATCAAAGAAGAGCAGAAGCAGGAGAAGAAGGATTCTGCTCCGCTGATCTCTGTTCCCGCCTCCGCCATCACCACGCGGAATGGACAGAAGGTGGTCTTCGTCGCCAAAGGGGAGACGGTCACCGAAACGGCCGTGACGCTGGGCGAAGTGATGGGAAGCCGCATTGAAGTGCGCTCCGGCGTGAAGCCGGGCGAGAAAGTGGTGCTCCGACCTGCCGAATCGCTGACCACCGGCGCAACATACACGACGGAAAAATAAATGTCCCGCCGCGCATCATATCATCCGTTCGTTCTGCTGATGCTGCTGTCCGTTCTCGGTACGGCAGCAGAGGAGACGGACCGTTCGTTCCGCGCGCCGCGCGCGAGCGCTGCGGGTGTGCTGTTCGCGGACGGGCTGAGCGACGGATTGTTCCTGCTCACCGCAAGCGGTGTTGAGACGATCTCGCGCATGCCGGGAAGTGGCATGTACTATTCCGTCTCGCCGGATGGCCGCTACGCCGGTTTCAAAGAAGTGAATGAGAATGGTGCGCAGTCCGCAGTCATGTATGATCTGCTGAAGCGTACTGCTGTTGCACGCACAACGCTGTCGTCCCGTGTCGGACAGATCAGCTTTGCCGATGACGGAACGGCTGCTTTCACCAATGGTGAGCAACTCATCATTCGCGGTGAAGAAGCGGAACGGCGCTATGAGCTCGGAACGTATGCCAATATCGCTCCCATCTCGCCGGACGGGAAGTCCGTTGTCTATAATGATGATGCAGATCAGCTATGGGTGCTCGATCTGACAACGGCCAACAAGGAACGGATCACGGACGGTGCAGGAAGTTACGGACTGCCGCAATGGTCTCCGGACGGTTCCAAGATCCTCTATTCCCGTTTGAGCGGGGCGATGTATGTCTATTCCTTGACCGCAAAGATGACGGTTCTTCTTGGCGATGGTGATTCTCCCTCCTGGATGGATGCGTCGACCGTCGTCTATGTGCAGCGGAGTTTCGAGCGGGAAACGCTGACCGCAGCGGAGCTCTTTAGTATCTCCAGCAACGGCACGCAGCGGCGTCAGCTTACGGCGACGAGTGACCGATTCGAATCCGAACCGTGGTGTGATGTGAAACGGGGAACGATCCTCTATTCTGATGATCTGCGCGGCGGCTTGTATGTAAGGTCTACTGCCGGCGCCGAACAACAGCTTGCATCCGGCGACCGTTCGTTCCTGAATACACCCCGTCCCTACAACACGATCACACCCGATGCTCCGTCCACCGCAGCAGCAGTCTATTTTGAAATGCCGTACGTCCATCAGGTATGGGATACGCCCGATTGGTACAACGGACACTCCGCCTGCGGAGCGACCTCTTCGATCATGGTCATTGCCTATTTCAACATCGTGCCGACGTGGAATGTCTGGTGTTCACCCTCCGGTTCGTCACCCGGGCATTACAGTCCGTACGGTAATTACATTTGCGAGAGTTACACCTACCGTGAGTATGCGTATGCCCTCACGGCTGAGGATCCGAACGGCAAACCGTCGTACGGCGGATACGGCTTTATGTGGACCGGCAGTTTCAGTCCGTATTCGCGCACGGTCGATTATTACACCAATCACGGTATGACGGCATCGCGTTTCGATTCCAGCGCTTCATTCTTCACCACGGTCATCGCGAATGTCGATTCCGGATATCCGTTCACACTCTGCAACGGTCTGACGACCGCCGGACATATCATTGCGGTGAACGGATACGATGTGAACAACCGCACGCTCATCGTGAACGATCCGTACGGCAATAAGAACACCGGAACGTATCCGAGTCTGAACGGCAAGGGAGTGAAGTACGACTGGGTGGGATACAACAACGGCTACAGGAATCTGAACCGCATCTACTGGGGGGTGAGCGTCCGCTACCCGAAGATCGCACGGGCCGATACGCTCGTGGACGATATGCATCTGGGAAAAGGGTTCTTTATGAGCACCGCGGCTCCTTCATCGCTGACGCGCTGGTCGGACCGGAAAGCGGGCGGTTTGATGAACAACCATTTCTGGTGGACCCGCACCAAGATGAGCGATACCTGTTATGCGGTCTGGACTCCGTCCCTTCCGAAGCCGGGAGAGTACAGTGTGGAAGCATATATCCCGGTCAGCGATGCTACGAAAGCACGCTATGTAGTGAACGCGCAGGACGGTGCACATACCGTGGTCATCGATCAGAAGAAATTTAAGAATGCCTGGGCGCCTCTGGGTACGTTCTCCTTCGCTGCCGGTACGGCGTCATCCGTCCGCCTCGGCGATGGAAGCGATACACTGAAGCAAGCAGTGATCTTCGATGCTGTGCGGTGGACCTATGCCGGCTCTCCGCTTACAGTCGGGCCGACATCGTCCCAACCGACGGCATTCACACTGGAACAGAATTATCCCAATCCGTTCAATCCTGCCACCGAGATCCGCTTCACGCTTCCGCAACGGAGTGCGGTCACGCTCACCGTGACTGACTTGCTCGGCAAGGAAGTGGCACGGCTGAACGAGGGGGAATTGCAGGAGGGAGCACACCGCCTCCGCTTCTCGGCGGCGCAGTACGGGCTCTCCAGCGGCGTCTATCTCTATTCTCTGCGTGCCGGTGCATGGACGCAGACGAAACGCATGATCTTGATGAAATAACTTCAATCACTCACTAACCACATACCCCTATGTCTACATTAGTAGAAGTCAAGAACGTCACCAAAGTGTACAAGCGGGACACGATGGAGATCCCGGTACTGCAGAACATCTCGCTCGATGTCCCGGAAGGGGAGTTCCTCGCGCTGATGGGACCTTCCGGTTCCGGAAAGACCACGTTGCTGAACCTCATCTCCGGCATCGATCAGCCGACCTCCGGCTCCATCTTGGTGGGCGGGACCGATATCGCGAAGCTGAACGAATCGGCGCTGGCGAAATGGCGCTCCAATCACATCGGCTTCGTGTTCCAGTTCTATAATCTGATGCCGGTCCTGACAGCATTCGAGAATGTGGAACTGCCGCTGCTGCTGACGAACCTCTCCAAGAAGGAGAAGCAGCAGCGCGTAGAAGCGGTGCTCAGCGTGGTCGGTCTGGCGGACCGCATGGACCATTATCCCAAACAGCTCTCCGGCGGACAGCAGCAGCGTGTGGCGATCGCGCGCGCCATCGTTTCCGATCCGACGCTCATCATCGGCGACGAACCGACGGGCGACCTGGACCGTAAATCGGCAGAGGAGATCCTCGTCCTGCTCAGCCGGCTGAACAGCGAGTTCAAGAAGACCATCATCATGGTCACGCACGATCCTCATGCGGCAGAGAGCGCGCATACGATCCAGCATCTGGACAAAGGCGAACTGAAGTCCAATTAACCGCAGGACAACGACATCCATGAAAATACTCAAACTCATCTATAAGAATCTGCTGCGGCACAAACTCCGCAGTCTGTTGACCATCGCCGGCATCGCCATTGCCGTGCTGGCGTTCGGTCTGCTCCGCACCGTAGTGACCGCTTGGTCCTACGGGGTGGAAGCGGCATCGGCGGACCGGCTCATCACGCGGCATGCCGTGGCATTCATCTTCCCGCTCCCGTATGCGTATAAAGGTCAATTGGAACAGCTGGAGGGGGTGAAGAAAGTATCGTACGCATCCTGGTTCCAGGGCACCTATAAGGACCAGAGCTTCGAGAACTTCTTCCCGCGTCTGGCCGTGGATCCGGAAACGATCTTCGACGTCTATCCTGAATTCACACTGCCGGCGGACCAGCTGACCGCATTCAAACAGCAGCGGAACGGCTGCGTGATCGGGAAGAAACTGGCGGAGCAGCATGGCTTCAAGATCGGCGACATCATCCCGGTCACCGGGGACATCTATCCGGGCAACTGGGAATTCACGGTGGTCGGTATCTACTACGGCAAGGATAAGACGGCGGATGAAACGCAGCTCTTCTTCAACTGGGAGTACATGAACGAACGGAACCGTCAGACCGAATCGTTCGCCACGGACCAGATCGGATGGTACATCATCCAGGTGGACGATCCGAACCAGGCGGCAACGATCTCCGAAGCGATCGACGCGCTCTACGTGAACTCCCCGGCCAAAACGAAGACCGAAACGGAGAAAGCGTTCCAACAGAGTTTCGTCTCGCTCTCCGGTGCCATCATCGCTTCGATGGAAGTGGTCTCGTACGTGATCATCGGCATCATTCTGATGGTGCTGGCGAACACCATCATCATGGCGGCGCGTGAACGCATCCGTGAGTATGCGGTGCTGAAGACGCTCGGCTTCACCAACTTCCATGTGGTGGGACTCATTGCCGGTGAATCGCTCTTCATCAGCATGCTCGGCGGCACGGTCGGACTCATACTCACCTTCCCGGTCAGTCAGGCGTTCGGCGATGCGTTCCCGACCATGTTCCCGGTGTTCGCTGTTCAGCCGACGACCATTGCGATGGCGATCGGGTTCTCGGTGCTGGTAGGGGTCATTGCTTCCATCTTCCCGTCATACCGTTCCGCGACGATGCGGATCGTGGACGGGCTGCGGCAGATAGGATAATTCGAAACGATCGGAATTCAACAGCCGTCCGACGCAGTGTGCAGCGGAGGGCATAATCAGACAGAACTATGAGCATACCCATCTCTTATAACATTCGAAATCTCTGGGCACGCCGCCTTACCACGGCGCTCACCGTCTCCGGCATCGCCCTTGTCGTGTTCGTCTTCGCTTCCGTGCTGATGCTTTCGCAGGGCGTTGAGGACACGCTCGTGGCGACCGGCTCCAACGACAACGTCATCATCCTCCGCAAGAGTTCGCAAAGCGAGATGATGAGTGCCGTCAGCCGCGACCAGATCGGCATCATCTCCACCTTCCCGGAGGTCGGTCAGACGCAGGAGGGGAAACCGTTCGCCACGTCGGACGTGGTCACGCTCATCAACATCAACAAGAAAGGCTCCAACGACATGGGGAATGTTGCGGTCCGCGGCATCTCCTCCGGTGCGTTCGCGCTCCGTCCGCAGGTGAGTCTGCAGGAAGGACGCTGGTTCCAGCCCGGCATGTACGAGATCGTGGTGGGGAACAAGATCCACGACCAGTTCGTGAACATGGAGGTCGGACAGTCGGTGCAGATCGGTTCGAAACTCTGGACCATCGTCGGCGTGATCAACGGCGGCAAGACCGGCTTTGCGTCCGAGGTCTGGACCGATGCGGACATCGTCATGACGGAGTTCAACCGCGGCACGACCTATTCCACCTACACCTTCAAACTGAAGGATGTGAATGATTTCGAGACCATCAAAACGAAACTGGAGACCGAACAGCGTCTGCAGGACCTGGAAGTGAAGCGGGAACAGGAGTTCTATCTGGAACAGTCCAAGTTCATGGCCGGCTTCATCAACGGACTCGGCCTGTTCATCACCGTCATCTTCAGTTTTGGCGCGATGATCGGTGCGATGATCACCATGTATGCATCCGTCGCAAACCGCACGGTGGAGATCGGCACGCTGCGTGCTCTCGGCTTCCGCAGGACGAGCATCCTCACCGCGTTCCTTATCGAAGCGGTAGCGCTCTCCAGTATCGGCGGCATCATCGGACTCTTCCTGGCATCGTTCATGGAGTTCGTCTCGTTCTCCACGACCAACTTCGGTTCCTTCTCCGAGCTGGCGTTCGGGTTCTCGCTCTCCGGCAGCGTCATCCTCTGGACGGTCGTCTTCTTCCTGATCATGGGTATCGCCGGCGGATTCCTCCCCGCGGTACGTGCATCGCGGATGAACATCATCAACGCACTCCGTTCCTCATAACGCAGGGGTTTGAGCGGCAAAAACTTCCGGTGCCATGACCTTTTGGTCATGGCACCGCTGTTTTCGAGCGGAGATTTCCGTATCTTTTCGGACAATTATCAGGAGGTCCGAATGTCAGTGAAGATCACAGTGAACAACAACGGCAGTCTGCGGGTGGAAGGGGAAGGGATCGAACTGACCGACGCGAACGGGAACCGCTACGATCTGAACGGGCGGACGAAGATCTCCCTCTGCCGGTGCGGGCAGAGCAAGACGAAACCGTTCTGCGACGCTTCACACAAAGCAGCCGGATTCGAGTCGGTCTGCGAAGCGTATGCGCTGCCGCCGATGGCACCGAAGGTCTGATCCCCGGCCGCCGGCTTCCAGTGATATCGTGTGTTCCACAATGAGTGGACCGCTGAGATTCCACTAACACTTCTTTCATGATGGGCAAACTCTCCTCTCTTGCCGCACTCGATACGAACCGCGCCGTTACAGCGCTGAAGTACCTCTATTTTCGGCTCCGCGGAAAACGGATCATCGCTCACACTCATGCCATGGTCCGGGGTGTTTCGAATATCGTGACGGACGGGACATTGTACATCGGGACGGACTACGTCGGTTTTGTCCACCCCCGGCACCGGACATTCCTGAATATTCGCGGATCACTAGTCGTGCGCGCCCCGTTCACGATCGGCCGGGGTTGCACCATCGATATCGGACCCAATGCCCGGTGTGAACTCGGCTCCGGATATATCACCGCCGATACGCGCTTCGTGATCATGCATGGACTGAAGATCGGTACCGGCGTTGCCATTTCGTGGGGATGTCTCATCATCGACGAGGATTTCCATCACCTCCACTGGGATGGGAAAACGGAACGTCCTCATCCGATCGAGATCGGAGACCATGTCTGGATCGGAAGCAATGTCACCATCCTGAAAGGAGTGAGGCTGGCGAACAATGTTGTAGTCGCTTCCAATGCTGTTGTCATCCGTTCGTGCGAAGAAGAGAATGTTCTGCTCGCCGGTAATCCGGCCGTCATCATAAAACGGAATGTGACCTGGCAGTAAGCCGGATCCATCCTCCATTGTTTCTTATCAAATTCAAGAGGTGCATGTATGCGGGTGTTCACACTCCTTGTTCTGTTCATCGCTTCTCTTTCCGCTCAAACGCCGCTCCGCACCATCGATGTCACCGGTACCGGCACCTATAAGACGATGCCGGACCTTGGCATTCTGACGATTGAAGCAAGCGTCGTTCGCGAGACGTTCGCTGATGCAGTAAAGGGACTCACCGCCAAGACCGATCAGCTCACGGCGCAGCTGCAGATGATCGGCTTCAAGAAGGAGCATATCGTCACGACAGATTTCAGCGTGGCGCAGAACATCGTCTGGGAGAACAGTTCGAACGTGGAGAAGGGATACATCGCGCGGCAGAACATCTCCGTGGAATTCCCAAACACGAAAGAGCGGATCGCCGCCATCATCAACTCGTTCATGGGGAGCAAGAATGATGTCCGCTTCAGCTTTCAGTTCACACTCTCGCCGGAACGTGAGTCTGTCGTGAAGGATGAACTGCTCAAACGCGCCGTGGCGGATGCCCGCTCCCGCGCGGAGGTGATCGCTGCATCAGCGAACGTGAAGCTCGGTACCGTCCGCACGATCGCGTACCGGTCCCAGTCCCAACCGTTCATGCCGCGCGCAGCGATGATGAAGACGATGGCGGCGGAGAGTGCTCCGTCCGGCGGTTTCGATGTGAAAGAACTGACGCTGACCGATGATGTGACCGTGGTGTGGGACATCCAATGAACCGCGGCTGATACCGCCGTATGTACTCAATTGCTCCGGGGGCTCCAATGAAGTACCTTCTCGCCGTACTGCTCTGCTGTACACTCCTTACTGCACAAACCAAACGGAAACCGCCGCTCGACACCTCCACCCTCGATCGGACCGTGGCGCCCTGCGACGACTTCTATCATTTCGCTAACGGCAGCTGGCTGCTGAACAATCCCATCCCGCCGGAGTTCAGCATGTGGGGAAGTTTCAATGAGCTGAACGAGAAGAACGCCGCCGTACTGAAACAGATCCTGGAGGAATCCGCCGCCGATACCCGTGCGGTAAAGGGGAGCAACCGGCGGAAGCTGGGAGACCTCTACGCTTCCGGGATGGATGTCGACCGGATCGAGAAGATCGGTGTTACGCCGCTCAAGGAGGATATGCTCCGCATCTCCCGCATCGAAAACCCGGCCGGGATCCGGAAAGAGATCGCATTGCAGCATACCATGGGGATACGGACACTCTTCCGCTTCTCTGCGGATCAGGATGAGAAGGAGAGCAAGAGCGTCATTGCACAGCTGGCACAGGGGGGACTCGGACTGCCGGACCGTGACTATTACCTTGCTGCGGATGAACGGTCACAGTCGATCCGCAATGAATACCGTGCGTATATGACAACGATGTTCATCCTGGCGGGGGATGATACGGCGGCAGCGGAGGAACAGAGTGAAGCAGTGATGGAGTTCGAGACGCGCCTGGCAAACGCATCGTTCACCCGTGTGCAGCGCCGTGATCCGGACAAGAACTATAACAAAATGTCGGTCGCTGAATTGACATCCAGAACACCGGGGATGGATTGGGAGGAATACTTCCGCCTCGTCAATGCACCGCAGGTGACCGTGGTGAATGCCGGTCAGCCGCCGTTCCTGACCGAAGCGGCGCTGATGATCGATTCCGTCGATGCTGCGGATTGGAGGGCCTACTTCCGTTGGAAGGTGCTCTCCGCCGCCGCACCTGCGCTCAGCGCTCCGTTCGTTGCGGAGCATTTTCGGTTCACCGGCACCATCCTGACCGGTGCGAAGGAGATGCAGCCGCGATGGAAGAGGGTGCTTGCCTCTGTGAACGGCGCGATGGGAGAGGCGCTCGGCGAACAGTTCGTCCTGACCACCTTCTCGCCGAAAGCGAAACAGAAAGCGCGCATCATGGTGGACAATATCATCGCTGCATTCAGCGAGCGGATCGATTCGCTGCCGTGGATGGACGCAGTAACGCGTGCAGCGGCGCAGGAGAAGCTTGCATCGTTCTCCGTGAAGATCGGCTACACGGACAAGTGGGAGGATTACGGTGCGCTCGTCATCGACCGCAGTTCCTATCTGCAGAACATCCGCCGCGGGAACGCGCTCGCGTTCGCGAAGGATGTCGCCACCATCGGCAAACCGGTGGACCGTGAGAAGTGGGGGATGACGCCGCAGACCGTCAATGCGTACTACAATGCCAATCTGAACGAGATCGTCTTCCCGGCTGCCATCCTCCAGCCGCCGTTCTATGACCCGGCGGCGGATGATGCGCTGAACTACGGCGGCATCGGCGCGGTGATCGGCCACGAGTTGACGCACGGATTCGACGATCAGGGGAGCAAGTACGATGCGGAAGGGAACCTCCGCTCCTGGTGGAGCGAAGCAACGCGGAAACAGTTCGATGCGCGTGTGGCGCAGCTGGAAGCGCAGTTCAACGGGTACACGGTCCTCGATTCGCTGCACGTGAACGGGAAACTGACGAGCGGGGAGAACATTGCGGATCTCGGAGGGCTTGCCATCGCATACGCGGCGCTGCAGAAGGAACTGGATAAGCAGCCGAACCTGTATATCATCGACGACTTCACGCCGGGACAGCGGTTCTTCCTGGCCTGGGCGCGCGTCTGGCGGCGTAATTACCGGGACGAAGCGCTCCGGCTGCAGGTGAGGACCGATCCCCATTCTCCCGCCATGTTCCGGACGAACGGTCCGCTTTCCAACATGCAGGAATTCTTTGATGCGTTCGAATGCGAGAGCGGAATGCTCTACCGCACACAGGAGCAGCGCGTGGTGATCTGGTGAATGCACCCGCCTCGTAGCCCACGGTTTAAACCGTGGGCTACGAGGCGGGGAATGGAGCACGCTATTTGAAATTCTTCCACATCATCGATTCCACCGGTTTGATCGTCCGCCGGTTGTACTTCGCGTTCTTCTTCCTGTTGTACGAAACTTCCACTTCTCCCTCCACCGCAAAATAGATCAGCTGACCGATCGGCATGCCGGCGTAGACCCGTACCGGCTGCCGTACGGAGATCTCGAGCGTCCACGTGTTGCAGAATCCGATATCCCCTTTTCCCGCGGTGGCGTGGATGTCGATCCCCAGCCGGCCGATGGAACTCTTTCCTTCCAGGAACGGTACATGCGCATGGGTTTCGGTGTACTCTTCCGTCACACCCAGATACAATTTACTCGGCACCAGGATGATCCCTTCCTTCGGGATCTCGAAGTGACGCACTTTGTTGTGCACCTTTGCATCGAGGATCTCATCCTCGTACATCGCCAGATATTTTCCCAGATGCACATCGTAACTGTTCGAGCCGAGATATTTCCGTTGGAACGGCGTGATGACGATGGTACCGAGCTTCATTTCGTTCAGGATGGCCTTGTCGGAGAGGATCATAGGAGTGTCCGGTTGGTGTGGTATTGATGGATTCATTCGAATATAATGAAAATCGAAACGGAAAAAAGACAAATCGGTCCGCACAAAGCGGAGTGCCGTATCCGTTGTGTGATGCTGTTGGCTTGACTGCAGTGTGAAATTATTCTAAGTTCTAAGTAGAACAATCAAGATGAGCAGTCCCGGATCGCGGGACTCTCTCTAACATCCCACCCGAGACCGCTTCGATCTCCCGTGCCGTGTTAGCTCTCAGGTCGGTGCCGTTCGTTCGGCGTGTCTGAAGAGTGATCAAATGCATGCCGGTGATAGATCCGCACCAGACCCTGGAATAATTCCACCACTTCCAAGGGGGCTCTATGAACATCCTTCTACGCACACTCTTCCTGCTGCTGATCCCCGCGCTGCTCTCCGCTCAATTCGCGGTCGTCTCCACGCAGCCGGCCAACAATGCCGTGAATGTACCGCTGACCATTACACTCAGCATCACCTTCTCCGAAGCGCTCGATACGGTCGCCATGAACGGGACCGATGAAGGCTCCTGGTTCACCAACATCGACAGCACAGTGTCGCACGGGTACAGTGCGGATGCCAAGACCGCCTGGAGCACGCACGTGCTCAAACCGAACACCAGTTATTTCTATGCATTCTCGTACGTGAAGGCGAAATCCGGCGCGCTCATCACCACGCCGCATGTCTATTATTTCACGACCGGGACGGCGTTCGCGCCGTACTCCGTGAGCGGCACGCTCTCTGCCGGGACGGTCAACATTCCGCCTGCCGGTTCTGTGGTCGCGCTTTCCAAAGTGAACTTCATGAAGGAAGAGACCGATGGTCCGCCGCCGTTCGGCGGCTGGGCGAACGTGAACGCGAACGGGACATTCACCATCCCGTATGTTTCGAACGGAACGTACTGGCCGCTCGCAGCGAAGGATGTGAACGGGGACGGACAGCTCGATCCCGGCCGCGGCGGTGATGTGGTGGTGATGGGGGATTCCATCGTGGTGAACAATGGGAATATTACGAACCTCTCCATGACCTTCTTCTCACTCCTCTCCGTACAGCCGGCGAACCTGTCGGTGAATGTACCGCTGCAGACCACACTCAGTCTCACCTTCAGCGAACCGGTCGATATGGAATCGATGGAGGATGCAGGAGAGACCTGGTTCAGCAGCGTCGACAGTCTCGTGGCGAGCGGCGTGAGCGATGACGGGAAGACCATCTGGAGCACCGTCGTGCTCAAACCGAACACACCGTACTTCATCTCGTTCATGTACATCCGATCGAGCGGCGGCTCGGTGATGAATGTACCGCAGATATATTATTTCACTACCGGTGCGGCATTCCCGACGACCTCCGTGAGCGGTACCGTTCTCTCCGGTACGACCGGTGAAACTGTTGAAGGAACGGTGGTCGGACTTGCCAAAGTGAACTTCATGCAGGAGAAGGTCGAGGGTACTCCGCCGTTCGGCGGCTGGGGAATGGTCAATGCCAACGGCACCTTCACCGTCCCGTATGTACCGAACGGAACGTATTGGCCGCTCGCAGCAAAGGATGTTAACAAGGACGGTGAGCTGAATCCGGACAACGGCATCGACGTGATGGCGTTCGGCGATTCCATCATCGTGAACAACGCATCGGTCACCGGTGTGGAACTGACATTCTTCAAACTGACGCCGTTCCGTTATGACCAGGCGCTTCAGCGTGCGGACAGTCTCGCCGCCGCGCGGCTGCCGGCGGACCGTTCCCTGCGGCGCATCTCCGGCTGGGATGTGGATACACTGGGACGCGCCCGATCGTGGCAATTCGCCTATGCAGTGAACGGCAACACTGCAGGAAAGCTCATACAGATCGGCACGATGGATCTGCGCGTGGAAGATATGGACCAGCAGTACTTCCAATGGATGAGCATGTTGAAGCCGATCACCGGACATATGCAGGCGGCATCCAGCGCCACAGTCATCGCGAACGTAGAAGCAGCCGGCGGCAAACAGATCCGTATGGCAGAGATCCCGCCGCAGTGGGAGTTCCGCGTGGAGCTTTCTCTCTCTAACCAGCAGAACATGTGGTTCGGAGGAAATCCGGGAGTGGATACCAGTAAGTCCTATTGGGCCGTTGCGTATGCGTACAACTATCAGATCGATCAGAACCAGAATCAATGGATGGGCGGTATGTTGTACCTGTGCGATCTGCAGACCGGCGCCATACTGAATACGCAGCCGATCATCATGGACGTTCCGAACCGGACGGGTGTACCGGAAGCGTTCGCACTGTCGCAGAATTTCCCGAACCCGTTCAATCCGGTCACGACCATCATGTATACCATCCCGCGCACCGGCATGGCGACTCTCACGGTCTATGATGTGCTCGGACAAGAAGTCGCGGTATTGGTGAACGGAACGGTCGATGCGGGAACCTACTCCGTGCCGTTCAATGGTGCGCATCTGCCGAGCGGTGTATACTTCTACCGTCTACGGGCCGGTGCATTCACCGAAACACGCAAGATGCTGCTGTTGAAATAGGATAATTGGTGACAATGCTACCGCCAATCAACCTTCGCAAGGTTGACTATTACAAAGCAAAAGCCCGGACAGTTGTCCGGGCTTTTGCCGTTTCATGGAGCTCCGCATACCGACGGTCACATCATGTCTTCGGAACGGTGCCGTCCGCCTGGGCCTTCGCTGTGAAGAACACGATCGTCCCGTAGAGCAACGTGAGCCACTGCGCACCGTAGACGATGAGCGTGGCGAGCGATTCGTCCACAGCATTGAGCGTGGTAAGATAGTAGGAGAAGATCCCGATAATCACGAGCATCCCGAGCCGCATTACGATGATGGTGCTCCGCTGCACGAGCCGCTCCGGCTCGAAGAACGCCAGGAAGACCTGCGCCATCGCCGCCACAACGAGCGGCAGTGCATACTTCTGTGCCAGCATGAAGGAGGGGAAGTATTTCTTCTCCAGCAGATCGAATGTGGTGGTGAGCATCACCAGTACGGTGACCGATGTGACCACACCGGTCAGTATCGCAAGGACCTCGGCTTTTTTCGTCATTTCTTCCTCTTTCTTTTTGTAAATTTCATCAAACATTCCCCCAATTGCAATCATTCTGCGGAACCATTCCATGAAGCTTCTCCTGATCCTGACATTCCTTCTGCAGTTCGCTGCAGCTCAGACATCATTCACGTCGCAGTATCTTCAGAACACCTCCATGACCATCGGGTATGTGGACAGCTGTGCGAAGTTCTGGATGAAGGCGTACGATCCGGTGAACGGCGGATTCTTTGTGAATATCAACCGGCAGGGGAGTCCGTTCGGCACTTCGCTGAAGAACACCCTCAACCAGTCGCGCGACGCCTACGGGTTCATCCGTGCATTCCAGATGACCGGTGATACCGTCTATCTCCGCTACGCACGCTACGCGCTCGATTTCATGTATCAGCATTCGTGGGACGATACCTACGGCGGATGGATCAACGATCTCGGCATCTCCGGCACGCCCGTCAGCCCCAATGCGGCCAAGACCGCCTACTATCAGCACTACGCGCTTCTTGGTATCGCTGCGGCATACGAAGCGCTCCGCGACACCGCGGAATGGCAGTGGCTGATGAAGGGATACGACTATAACGAAGCGAAACTGTGGGACAAGGATGGACTGGCGTTCGGATACTTCGATTATGTGGCAGCGAACGGCACCGGTGCGGCGGACAAGAGTTTCAATGCCACGGTCGATGCCGTGACCACCCATGTACTGCATCTGTATATGATGACCGGTGAACAGAAGTATCTGCTCCGGCTGCAGGAACTGGCGGACAATATGGTCTCCCGTATCGCTTCCACCGCAGCATCGCAGCAGATCGGTTTTGCGGAGAAATACAATTCAGCATGGACCATCAAACCATCCGAAACGATGACCATCATGGGCCACGTGCTGAAGACCGCATGGTGTCTGGGACGCATCTATCAGCTCGACCCGAACCCGGTCTATCTCTCCACCGCAGAGATGCTTGCGGAGAATGTCATGGCGAAGGGATACGACCATCAGAACGGCGGACCGTACAAAGACTACAACCGTGTGACGGGACAGATGCTGATGTGGGGCATCACCGATACGGCGAAGGCGTGGTGGCAGATGGAACAGGCGGTCACAGCAGGTCTGATGCTCTATCAGCTCACCGGCAAAGAGAAGTATCGCACCATGGCGGATGCATCGCTCGACTTTTTCATGAAGTATTTTGTGGACCATGTGTACGGTGATGTATTCGAGAACGCGAACAAGTACGGCGGATTCATCACACAGTGGGGAACGACCAAGGGGGGAGGCGGCAAAGCGGCCTACCATTCCATCGAAACCGGATACTACACCTATCTGTATGGTTCGCTGCTTGTCAAGAAAGAGCCGGCGACGCTGCATTACCGCTTTTCAGCACTGCCGCATACGCGCACACTGCGGCTCCGTCCCGTCGGTCTGCCGGACGGAAGTCTGAAGATCGCCGGTGTGAAACGGAACGGTGCCGTGTATACGAATTTCGATTCCACATCACTCCAGCTGAGGATTCCGGCGGGAACGGAAGGGATCTTTGCCGTTACCTTCGCCCCGGCAGCAAAGCCGAACGGCATCATCCCGACCGGCACAATACCGCAAACATTCACGCTGCGGCAGAACTATCCGAATCCGTTCAATCCATCCACCACTATTGAATTTGCCGTGCCGCAGTCCTCTTCCGGCGCCTCGCTTTCTGTCCGTGTTTACTCCATGCTCGGACAGGAAGTGGCGGAACTTCTGGAAGAATCTTCCGCGCGTCCCGGTCAGTACCGCATCACGTTCGATGCAACATCTCTTGCCGGCGGTACGTATCTTGCGCGTGTTCAGTACGGCAGTGAGCATCGCACCATAAAGATGACACTGCTCAAATAGTGATGCGAGAATCAGAGTAACTGCTCCGATAATGCCCGATTCAAGACAAACCGCTCCCTTGACATCGCGCAAGAATAGGGATACCTTTGCGGTAAGAACGATGCACGCAGAGTCCGTGTGACACCGTTCCGAACCGGACAATAGCTGGTATGTCAACGCTCAGCGCAACAACATCATCCGCATCGCCGCACGATCCCGCAGAACCATTCTGCGTGGAACGGTTCATCGAACAGCTCTGCTCGCAGGAGGGAGCGAAGCGATTGAACGCTCGTTCAACACTCGTCCGCATCGGCCCTGTCGCCGTACCGTTCCTTCTGCCTCTATTGCATCATCCTCTCCGCCAGGTCCGCTGGGAAGCATGCAAGACGCTTGAACAGATCCGCGATCCGCGCGCCGCGCATGAACTGGCAGCGCTGCTCACGGATGACGATATGGATGTCCGATGGGTCGCTGCCGATGCACTCATCGAACTGGAACATCACGCCGTGGCACCCGTGCTGGAACAGATCGAGGAACATTTCGATGAAGCCCCGCTCCGCGAAGCGGCGCATCATGTGCTGTACGGACTCCACGAACATCACGTCCTCTATCCGGAAGAAGAGAAGGTCCTGGAAGCATTGAAAGTGACCGAACTCCCGTCCAAAGCGGCGTTCACCGCCAATCACGTGCTGGACCATCTGCGCACTCCCTCGCCGCACTCCAAGCAGTGAACATGCACGGACATCGATAGTCTGCAATTCCCGCCCCACGTGTCCGGAATCAATTTTCATCTTGCTACTCGCGCAATTTTCTGCTACACTTTTCCCGCATTTCTCTGATCTCACTCCATCCAAAGGAACCGGAATGTTCACTCGCTCACTTTTCGCTGTTGTGCTGTGCACTGTGCAGTTTCTTGCTGCGGATATCATCGTTACCCGGGACGGCACCATCTATAAAGGGATGGTCAGCGCCGCCACCGACTCCACCATCACCATCACGGACGGTGCACTTTCTGTGGCACTGAGCAAAGAGGTGATCATCGCTGTGAACTTCACGCACAGCGACGTCGTCGTTCTGCAGTCGGGCGAGGAGATCATCGGAAAGGTAACGGCAAAAGAAGGGGACGATGTTGTGATCGCGACGCCGGTCGGCGTGCGGCGTGTGAAGAGTTCATCGGTGGAGCATCTGCGTTACAACGCGTCCGGGGAGATCAAAGTATCGGAGTTGCCTCGGACCGGCAAGCACTTCTCCAATGTTGCAGAGGATGCTTCGGTGTTCCGCGCAGATGACCGCGGGGTCTATGTTGCCCTGCAGGTGAGCAATCATTATGCGGCATTGGATGACTGGAAGAATCAATTCACCGGCGGCGTGGTGCAGACTCAGGGATATCTTTTTGGGATCGAAGCGGGTTATGAGCTCTCCGGTCACGTGATCATCGGAGCAGGGTATGAAGGATTCTCCACGCCGACGGTAGAGGTCCGTGCGACCAGTCCCACGTTCGACGATCATGTCACCTACAGTTTTGCCTACGGGTCGCTTCTTATCGGCGGACAACCATCATCCTCTCCCGAAACGTTCATCTACGGCGGGGCGGATATCGGCCTGCTTACCGGAACGGAAAGCATCACCGGTATGAATGGTGTGGATTTCGACGGTTCGGGAGACGTGGTCGGCTTCCGTCCGAAAGCCGGCGTGCGGTACCGCACCGGACCGCGGTTCGGTTTGATCGCAGAACTCGGTTATCTGAGCGCCAAAGTGGACCAGCTGAAGGTGCTCGGCACCAACGTACCGAACTACTCGCTCGATCTCAGCGGGTTCTTCTACCGCTTCGGTGTTTCACTGCATTTATCCACAACCCCATAGGAGTCCGCACCATGAACCGACGTATCATCCTCACCGCTGCCGTGCTGCTGCTGATGGCCGGCTGCGCCGCCCCGGTGAAACTCATCACCCCGCCCACCGAACCGCTCGGTCCGTATACACAGTTCATGGTCCTCACCATGAAGAACGATGTGATCGGCAAGATCGACGGACGAGTCATCCAAAGCATCATGAGCGAAACGGCAGAACGGATCCAGGACCTGGAGTATTTCAAGACCATCATCGTGGACGATGCCGTTCCGGTGGACAAGGAACTGCTCACGTCCGGCGCCGTTATCCGCCGCTCCGCCTTCACCGGTGATTCTTCCACCGTGGCGGTGCTGAATGTGACGCTGACCGATTACAACGAAGGGAGCGCATTGCTCCGCTTCTTCTTTGCGCCGTTCGCAGGCATGGGGAAAGTGGGATGCGACCTGGTGATCGTGAACGGGGCAACGCAGAAGGAACTGGTGAAAGCGCGGACGGTCTCCAGCATCGGCGGTCTCGCCTCCGGTGCGGACCAGGTCGTCACACCGATCTCCAAAGCCATCACGAATGTGGTGGAGCGGTTCTTTGTGAAGAAGATGAAGAAGTGACCTCTGTGCGGAACGGAAGTTCACCGTTGTTCTGAACGTCCGGCCGATCGCACTGAACCCCCCGATACACAAAAGGCATTCTCTGCAAAGCAGGGAATGCCTTTTTTATTTCTGCATAAAATCCTGAGCGCTCCTGCACAATGTTCTGCATTGGATGCTGCAGGTGTCGCCGCTCGAACCGGAAGAGTGTTAATATCCGCCGCCGATATTCATGTGTATTCTGATATTGATATTCTTGTGGATGAGAGGAATTTCTCTTCCCTTGCACACAGAATCATTCGCTCCATCTGTGAGATCTGTGGCATGATTCTGTTCTGTTTCTCACGGCTTCGTCACCACAGACTTCTCTGCACCAAGCATAACAGCGCACTGTAACGATCATTTGCGTCCGATTTCTTTATAGATCATTGTAATTATTGTATCGCAGAGCGCTCTGATTGCTTTCTCGGTGACAGCAGTATTAGTGCCGATAGCATACTCCTCCAATAGATATCCTAGCTGAACGGAGCGGTCATTGATTGTTCCCGGAGACGGAGACCATGTTTGTCCGCTCATTTCCCCTGTCCCTGATTCAAATACCATGAAATGATATCGCGTACCGTCCAAGCCTGAGTTGTGCTCGCCGTACCGGGTTCTGCGGAGAATGGCACGCCATGTTTTGTGGATCACATCGAACAGTTCCCGTGGGAGCGGAGCCTTATGAAATACGATCTTCACATCATCGATCTTTTTTGGCAACGACTGTTTGAGTTTTTTTATCTCTTTCCGCTGTGCAGCGGCCAGATCCGGCTCATCGGGGGAGTGGATGATCGTTTCCTGTCCTTGTTCCATATACTGTACCGTTTGATATCTGTACAAATGGATCGTTGATCGAACGGAAAAAACAAAATAGCGTTCATCCTTTTCAAAAATCCCCGTGACATGTTCCGGTTGAAACGAAGGAAGTGTGACCATTTGAACCACGACCCATCCATCGATCGGGCGATAGAGCACTCTCTTAATATTCTCAAAGTATGTGCCCCCATGGAATCGTCCAAACGGACTATGTTCCGGCTCTAGATACGAACCGGAGATTGGCTGACGAGAAAGCAAGTCAATGTAATTTCCCCCATAGAATTGTCTAAACGGACTGCTTTCCTGCTCCAGATATGAACCATAGGTTGGCTGACCAAATAGCAAGGAAGGAAGGATCAATGCGAAAACCATGACCGTCAGCAGAATGTTCATTGGTTTCATGTTCAGCACCTAGTCAAATTATTGATGTCTGCTCACTGCTTCGTCACCACGAACCGCGCAGCATATGCGGACGTGTCCCGCGGAACGCCGTGTTTGGGATACGGATCGAGCTGCAGCATGCGCACCGTGTATGCACCGCGGGTGACCTCGCTCGGGTTATGCATAGTGTGCAATGTATCGACACTCTCTGTGAATTGGATCCGCACCGCTGCATCCCCGGCCCAGACGCAGACGACCCCTTCCGGACAACGGGAATCGGCCGGTACATTGATGAATCGGAGCTGGAGCGGTTCATCCTTGAATGTTGCAGTCGTGCCGACGGTGAGTGTGAATGCTTCGCCCAGACGGTACCGGACATCGGTCACCGGGGCGGCCGGTTCAGCGTCGCACCCACGGAAAAGAAGAAGAACGGTAAGGAAAGGAAGGATGATCGGCATGAGGTATTCCTCCTGGACAACGAACAGTGTCCGTAGTTTCTGCCGTAATGTGCGGGGAATTATAAGGAAGAGCAAGTGTAAATCCGCCGGGAAGGAGCGGTCAGCTCCTTCCCGGTAAGATCGTTACATCCTCCAGCGCAGTCCGAGATACGCTGTTCTTCCGTTGAGCGGACCCCACACCAGCGCGCTGTCGAAGAATCCGCCGTTCGGGTTCGCCGCATCCAGGATCGGATCGTCCTGACGGAACCCGGTGATGTTCTCGATGCCGAGATAGAGATCCAGTCCGGCAAAGAAGGAACGGGTCACCTGCGCGTTCGCCAGAACGAAGCTCGGCGACTCGGCGCGTGCGCGGAGCCCCGTCGGATTGCTTTGCGTGTCCGGCAGCCGCTTTGTGCCGAACCACTGCACGGTCAGGTCATACGACATCGCCGCATCGCTCTCCTCCTCGCGCTGCTCCGCATATCCGAAATTGATGAACGCACGGTGCTGCGCCACGAACGGCCGGTCCCGCAGCGTGCCGTTCACCGTCTGCTGCACATCATAGAACCGGTACGCAATGCGCGTATCGAGCAGCTCCAGCGGCTGGATGTTGAGTTCCACCTGGATGCTGTTGGAGAACGATTCACCGTTCAGATTATAGAAGTGCACCTCCTGCGCGTCCGTATCCAGATCCGCCACGACCTGGTCCCGGAAATCGGTCCGGTACAGGTCCACCGCGATCGTCGCCTCCCGATAGTCCCACAGGAAGTAGTGCGTCATGTTGAACCCAAGATTCGTTGCCCGCTCCGGCTCCAATCCGTACAGCACATTGGTGTTGGAGGGGAGGATCTTCACATGCCGCGCGCTGGCAAAGTACGCCATGTTCTCGGCAAAGATGTTCGCCGTCCGCTGTCCCTGACCCGCCACCGCACGGAAGACCCAGTCCTCCTGCGGCGTGTACCGCATGTGGATGCGAGGCGTGGTGAACGTGCCGAAGAGATTGTGATGGTCCGCCCGCACGCCCGCGATCAGGGAGAACTCGTCGCCGGGGGAATAGGTGTACTCGAAGAACGCACCTGGAACACGCTCCGTCCTCTCGTACCTCACGTGCTGGAACGTCTCGTCGTACCGGTCGTAGAGGAAGCTGGCGCCGGTGCGGAATTTGTGCGTGGTGTTGTCGAAGATGGACTGGTAGATCAGGTTCGCGTACCCGGACTGTTCGTACGCATTGTAGTCATGCGAATTGAAGAAGGAATTCTGCCGGTTCCGCGTAAAGGACCACTGCATCCCGATGCTCTGATACTGCTTCTGCGGGAAGACATAGCCGGTCTTTCCCCACACCCGCAGCTGGTCGCCGCCCATGCGGAACGAATACTCCCAGGGACGCGCCGTCAGGACAGATTTGTCCAGATCGTATCCGCTCACAGTGCCCCCTTGCTTCCGGTCATCCACGTACTGCACTCCCAGCTGACCTTCCCATCCCACATGGTCCGAATAATGGAACCGTTGGATGATATTCATAGTGCTGTAGAGCGGCATGTCGAGGAAACGGTCGTTGTTGCCGTCCAGCTTCGCCCGCTGTGTGCTGGCGTGCAGCAGTGTCATGGACGAGAGTTCCTCTGTGAGCGGAGTGCGGAGGTTCAGGTTCGCCTCCATTCTCTGGTCCTGATTGCCGAACAGATTCAGAAAGAACTGTTTCTCTTCCAGGTTCTGCGGTTTCCGCAGCTCCACATTGATCTGGCCGGTGATGGATTCGTATCCGTTGGCCACGGAACCGACCCCTTTGGAGACCTGAATGTTCTCGATCCAGGTGCCCGGGATGTACGTGAGCCCGACGGTCGAGGTGAGACCGCGCACCGCCGGCAGGTTCTCCAGCGTGATCTGCGAATAGATGCCGGAGAGTCCCAGCATCTCGATCTGTTTCGTGCCGGTCACCGCATCGGTGAACGACACATCGATGCTGGGATTGGTCTCGAAGCTTTCGCTGAGATTGCAGCAGGCCGCTTTGAACAGCTCCTTCTCCGTCATCACGAGGGTCTTCTGCGGGGAAAGGTAGTTCACGAACGTGCTCTGACGTTCGCCCACTACTTCCACTTCGGCAACACTGTTCGCCTCCGCTTTCAGGATGATGTTCACTTTATACTGGTCCGCGATCGTCACGGTATCGGACGTGTAGCCGATGTAGCCGACCACCAATCTGTTGCTTTCGGTATTCAGCGGCAGACGGAAGACCCCGCTTGTATCGGTCGTGGTGCCGCTGGCGGTGTTCAGCCAGTACACGTTCGCGCCGATGATCGGATGGAAATGTCCGTCCTCGCTCTTCTCTAGCACGACGCCGGTCAGTTGCTGCGCCTGCAGCAGCGACACCGCCGTGAAGAGGATGATCATGATCGTTCTCATAGATTCCTTTATGGTATGGGACGGTCCGTCCGCGCCGTCGCAGTGACGGACGGAAAGGACCATGCACAGTGGTTGTTCTTAATGGGTGTTGTCGCCGTCGCGGTACAGGCAGCAGCCGGGAAGGTTCTCGTACACGGAAGTCTCTGCTTTGAACTTCTCCGTATCGTGACCGACGGAGGCGAGACGTTTCTGCAGGGAATCGGCGGTGATGGCGTTCTCGGTGTAGGCGATCTTCAGCATCTTCGATTTCTTATCCCACTTGGCGAACTTCACTTCGGGGATCTTCATCGCTTTCTCGATGCGCGTTTTGCACATGCCGCAGTTGCCGGAGACCTTGAATTCGGTCTCTTTGACGGTATCACCGGCGATGAGGGAGAGAGAGAAGAGAACGGTGAACGCAATGGTGGTGATGATGGAAGTTTTCATGATGTGCTCCTGTGAATTCTGAGTTGGGGAATGACACGCCGGTACAGCACGGCACGTCGGTTGTCGTTCTTGTGCAGCGACAGCCGTGGCTCAGATACGGAACACGGAATGGACGATACAAAGCTCGTCCGGAGGGGGTGGAGGATCGGCGGAATGGACAACGGGAACAATGGGATCGACGGTCAGCATCGAAGCGTCCGGTACAGCGGCAAGGATCCCCAGGAGGGTCCATTGCTGTTCTGCCGGGACCGGGGCGCTCTTCTGTTCGTCGGTCAGTTTCACGGTGGAGATCTCTGTGGTGCAGCAGCGTTCTTCCGGCATCATCTCGCCGCAGCCGCACGGATCTTCGGTGCTGGTCGTGGCGACCATCGCCTCGGTCTCGCCGCCGCAGGTATGCAGCATGATGGTCAGTCCGACCGACATGGTCAGATAGACGAGCATCAACGGTATGATGAGCAGATTTTTCATGCGCTGAACAGTGAGAAGGCCGGTACCCCGGCACCAACGGTCATATACATAGAACAGCGCCGGCAGGAACGTACGTTCCCGCCGGCGGCGAGGTTCAGTTGTGCGGGAGCTGCACCGGATCGTCCGAATGCGGGAAATTGCTCATGGTCAGGATGAAATAGTGGTAGGCGGTATGCCATGCCTCTTCCACTTCTTTCGTGAACTTCTCCTTGAGCACCGTGCGCAGCGAATGCAGCAGCGCGGTCCCGAACGAAATGAAGTGATGCGGTTCGATGCCGTAGGACTGGTGGATCATCCCCAGATTATAGAGCATCGGCTGCAGCTGCGACGGATCGCCGACATTCTCCACGGCGATGCGGAGCATCCGCATCAGTTTCTTCTGCTGTTCGGGCAGATTGCCGCGGAACAGTTCCCGCGCCCTCGGTTCCAGCCGGAACAGTTCCTGGTACAGCAGGTCGGCAACGCGGTCCTCGTGCTCAGCAAGCTGAGCGAACGTGGTGCGGACGATCTCTTGTTGTGTAGTGGTCATACGTACTCCCGTAGTGTGATGGTGCGCCGGCGTATTCCGGCGTCCTGTTAAATGATCGCTTCATCCAGAACGAACTGTTCATTCACTTCTTCCAGCGCCGCTTCGAGCATCAGGCGATGCCGCCGCTGCTCGTCGATCAGTTGATGCAGCACCGGCGTGACGATGGTATCCCCCAATGAATGGAGCGAACGCTCGTACAGCGCGATCGTCTCGTTCTCACGGGCGATGAAATGCTCCAGAGCAGCGGTGACGGAGGAGAAATCTTCAATGGTGTTCATAAGGACCTCGTTCAAATGATGGACTATATTTTGATGAACGGCAACAGCGCTTCGATATCGCGGTGGAAGGCCGCTCCTTTTTCCTTGAATTTAGCGTCGATCATCTCCCACAGGGCATCCTGCGATACCCAGCCTTTGGCCATGTTCAGTGCTGCAAGCGCACTCAATGCAGCGCGGCTGCCGGTGCAGACCGCGCGGAGCGGCAGGCGGGAGACCTTCCCGGAACATTCGAACTCCGGCAGCGTTTGCTCTGCCACGACGATGGAATCCGGTGTGCAGCGCGCGAGCGTGCCGTTCGCCCGCACTTCCTTCAATCCGTCCGCCGATGCGATGATCACCGCATCCGGCCGGTCGATGCCGGTGAAGAGGATCTCTTCATTGCTTACGCATAGTTCCGACAGCGAGAATCCCGAGCCCTGCGTGACCGGATTGTCGTTCTTCTGCGTGGCGTGCAGACCGCTGGCAATGGCGGACTTCATATAGAGGAACGACGCCAGCTGTACCTTCTCGCCGGCCGTTCCCGCCAGGACGATGCGGCGTGTTCCGTTCAGCGTGGAGGTGAAATGCGGAATGATGGTGTCATCGATGCTCTTCTTCGGTGCGCCGAGCACCTTCTCTTTATAGAGGGATGAGAAATCCTTCCGCTCCGCTGCTCCGCCGGAATCCTCCTGGTGGACGGAACCGTTGAGCATCTTCCCGTCGATCTTGTTGAAGGGTGTGGCCCACTCGGTGCAGAGCTCCAGCACTTCCACGATGGCGAACCCGGGATGTGCGATGGCATCTGCGATGATGGTGCCGAGATTCTTGTCCGTTGCCGCTGCCTGGCGGATGTACGTGGCGCCGCAGCTCTTCATGATGGCGCAGATGTCCATCGGCGGAACGATGTTGCCGGCCGGCGTGGTCGGGGTGACGAACTCCAGCGGTGAGAACTGCGAATGCTGTCCGCCGGTCATCCCGTAGAGGAAATTGTTGGCGAGGACCACCGTGACGTTGATGTTCATCAGCGCAGCGTTCACCAGATGGAGCAGACCGATCGTTGCACCGCCGTCGCCGATCACCACCACGGTCTTGAGCTTCGCGTCGTGCAGGATGCCGTCCGCCAGGGCGATGCCGGTGGCGAACGCGGTGGAACGTCCGTGTGTGGTGTGGAACGTATGCGGTTCAGCGAAGAGCGAATCCAGGATGCCGATGCAGCCGATGTCGCTGACGATGCAGACCTGTTTCGGGTCAAGCTGCAAGGAGACGAACGCTTCGTCCAGATGCTTCACATAGTGATGATGTCCGCACCCTTTACAGAACGGGAAGACCGCGGCCTCTTTGGTGAATGTATTCCTCTGCAGTGTCTCTTCCATGATGCGTTCGCGCGTCCTTATAATAGTCCGTTCAAAATGTCGTTCGGGGTGATCATCGTGCCGATGGTGTTCACGCCGACGATCTCCGTCTGCGGGAAGAGGGAGCGGATGACGCTCCGGTACTGTCCCGTCATGTTCTCTTCCGCGACCACTACCCGTTTCACTCCCGCGGCTGCTTCGATCAGCGCCTGTTCCGGGACGGGGAAGAGGGAGATCACATTGGCACTCCGCACTTTCTTTCCTGCCTGCCGGGCGCGGCGGACCGCTTCCCGCGCCGTGCGTGCAGTGATGCCGAAACTGATGACGAGCGTGTCGGCCGGACCGGCATCGTCCACGCGGACGATGGACATCGCTTCCTTCCGGGCATCGATCTTCGACTGCAGATGGATCAGCACGTCGATCGTCTCTTTGGAATTCTTCTGCAGCGTTCCTTTTTTATCGTGCGCCGAACCGGTCATGGTGACCTTGTCCTCACCGCCGACAGGGGCGAAGAGCGGCACATCGGAGAGTTCCGTGAAATCGTACGTGAGATGCTGTGCACCGTTGCCGCCGCGGAACAATGCCCGCTCGGACGGCGGCACCCCTTTGAGCTGTGCGAAATCGACATCCTCGGACATCATGCCGACCTCTTTATCGGAGAGGATGATCACCGGCGTCCGCAGCTGTTCGGCCCAATGGAATGCGATGGTCGCTACTTCGTAGCATTCCTGCGGAGTGCTCGGAGCGAAGATGGGAATGGTATATCCGCCGGAGGTGCAGAACTCGGTGAAGAGGATGTCCGCTTGACCGTTCTGCGTGGCGCCGCCGGTGCTCGGTCCGAGCCGCTGTACGAGCGCGATCACCACCGGGAGTTCCGTCATCAGAGCATACTGCACCGTTTCGATCATCAGCGACCAGCCGGGACCGGAGGAGGCGGTCATCGCTTTCACGCCGCGGCCCGATGCGCCGACGCAGTACGCGAGGGCGGAGATCTCGTCCGGTGCGGAGATGGCAACACCGCTGCGCTGCGGCAGCTGTTCGATCATCGCTTTGTACACACCCGATGCAGGCGTGATGGGATATCCGGCGAAGAACTGACAGCCGGCATGCAGTGCACCTTCGGCGATCATCTGATTGCCGGTGCGTATCTTGATGGAGGATTGTACCATGATTGTCCGGGATAATAAACCTTCCATTCTAATAGCCATTTATGTGCCGAGTTCCTCCGCTAAAAATCTTAAGGATTTGACGGTCCGATTTTTTAGAGTTGGGAAATTACTTCCGGTCTCTTGCGAAAGTGGGAATAGGATGGGTGACAATCATCAATTGCATTTCCATCAATCTCTCCCTACTTTGATGCACAAATTTATCACGGAGCAACGATGAAAGCATTCATACTCACACTGATCATGATCACCGCACTCAGCGCACAGCACAAGGACAAACCAACCCAGCCGAACCTTATGGAACGACAATACACGATCGAGAAACTGCAGATGGGCGACGTCGGCCCGGTGCGCATCGTCCAGCTCTATGCGGACGGATTCGAGAAGCTCTCCGCGAAGGAGAAGATCTTCACCTACTATCTGTACAAGTCCGCCATCGCCGCGCGGGATATCGCGGTGGACCAGCGCCACCGTCACGCACTGGAGATCCGCGAGCTGCTCGAAGCGGTGTACACGCATCCCAAAGGGATCGACCCTGCCGTGATGGAGCAGTTCGTTCTCTATACGAAACTCTTCTGGGTGAACAACTCGCAGTACGACAACATCACCTCCCGCAAGTTCGTCCCGCTCTTCACTCCGGAACAATTCTCCCTTGCGGTGAAAGCGGCCATCTTCAACGGCGCATCGGTCACGTTGACCAGGGGTGAGACCATCGATCAAAAATTGGATCGTCTCCGCCGTTCCATCTTCGACAGATCATTCGAACCGGTACAGACCAACAAGACGCCGGGGGAGGATATGATCGCCGGCAGCGCCAACAATAATTATGAAGGGGTCACATTCGCCGAAGTGGATGCATGGGCGAAGGCCGGGAATGAGAAGAACCCGCTCAATTCCAAAGTGGTGAAGGAGAACGGAACGATCGTCGAAAAGGTCTATCGCACCGGCAACACACATCTCGGCGGGAAGATCCCTGCCGGCATGTATGCCGAGGACCTGCAGGTGGCGATCGGTTATCTGGAGAAGGCGAAAGCGTACGCTTCCAACAAACGCCAGGCAGCGAATCTCGATAAGCTCATCACCTTCTACCGCACGGGGGACCTGAACGACTGGCGCGAGTACAACATCGGCTGGGTGAAGGAGACGGAGTCGCAGGTGGATATGATCCACGGCTTCATCGAGGTCTATCTGGATGCACGCGGAGCCAAAGGACAGTTCGAATCGGTCGTGAATTTCGCCAATCCGGAACTGACGGAACTCTTCCAGAAGGTCGGGACCAACGCCCAGTACTTCGAGGACCGCATGCCGTGGGATGCGAAGTACAGGAAAGCGGATGTGAAACCGCTGAAGTACACCGTCATTAACGTGGTGGTGGAGACGGGCGACGCCGGACCGGTCAGCGCCATCGGCATCAATCTGCCGAACGAACAGGATGTACGCGAACTGCACGGCAGTAAATCGGTGACGCTCTTCAATATCGTCGATGCGTACGAGAAGACCGGCGGGAAGGATATCCTGAAGGAGTTCGCGTACGACGAAGAAGAGATGATGCTCTCCGAGAAGTACGGTTCACTGGCGGACAATATGCACACTGCGCTCCACGAAGTGCTCGGCCATGCCTCCGGCAAGGTCTCGCCCTCCCTCACGGTCGATCCGCAGGCGGCCCTCCCCGGCTATTACTCCACGCTGGAGGAAGCGCGCGCCGACCTTGTGGCGCTCTATCATATCTGGGACCCGAAGCTCGTCGAGATCGGCATCATCCCCAACACGATGGATATCGTGAAGGCGATGTACACCAAAGAGGTGCGGAACTCCGCGCTCGTACAGCTGCAGCGTGTACCGAAAGGACAAGACCAGCTGGAAGAGGACCATATGAAGAACCGCCAGATGATCATCCACTGGCTCTGGAAGAATGCAGACTGCATCGAACGGACAACGAAGGAGGGGAAGACCTACTTCCGCGTGACGAGCTTCGAGAAGATGCGCGACGGCGTGGGACGGCTGCTGGCGGAAGTGCAGCGGATCAAATCCGAAGGGGACCTGGCGGCGGCGAAGACGCTCATCGATACGTACGGATTCAAGATCGACACAGCACTGCGTGATGAAGTATTGTCCCGCATGGAGAAACTGGACCGCGCCGTGTACGTGGGATTCGTCATGCCGAAGCTGGAACCGGTGACGGATGCCAAAGGCAAAGTGACCGATGTGAAGGTCGTCTACCCGCTCGACCTCGGCAAACAGATGCTCGAATACTCCGCCTTCACGAAAGAGGAGAAGGCGAAGGCCCGCACGACGCTCAAACTGAAGTAACCACCCCTCTTGCTCCCTCTCTTGCGATGCCATGGCCGTCCGGTCATGGCATCGCCGTTTTCTCCCCATCCGCCAATCGTTCGCCGACCTCAATGGACAATGCTTTTTCCGTGACAAAGAGGGGGGTGATGGATTACATTGGGAAGAAACAGCTCCGCGCATTCGTGAACAGAACATCCCCGATCCGGATCACCGTGAAACATCTCTTAGTATTTCTTTTCGTTCTTGCCGCTGTCGGCTGGGCCTGGTTCCTCGCTGTTCCCGGCTCCCACATCCGACTCACGTCGCTGTTCAATGATACGGAGTATCTGGGGCGGGACGGCGTCGTGCTGCAGACTACGCGGAACAACTGCGGCCCCAGCGCATTGAAGATGGTGTTATCAAGCCGCGGCACGAACGTTCCATTGCAGGAACTGGAATCCGGCATCCCGCTGACGGAGGATGGTGCGTCGATGCTGGCGCTGAAGGATGCTGCAGAACGGTATGGAGTGGATGCGGAAGGGTGGAAGCTCGCCTTTGATGATCTTCGCACCGGACCGCTCCCCGCGCTGGCGTTCGTCGACCGATCCCATTTCGTCGTTGTGGACAGTATCGTCCGGCACACCGTGTATCTGCGCGACCCCGGAGTGGGCCGTCTGGCGGTCCCGGAAGCGCGGTTCAAGGAACGATGGAGCGGTGAAACGCTCATCTTCCGGCATTGAATAATCAACCCTGACTCACCGGTTCGGCGGTCACTCGTAGCTGTGTTGGATGCGGCCTGTCCCCGCACCCCGCACGGATATGACACCATCGGACGGACAGCGGTGAGGAGGGACTAAACAACCCATTCATCACTATTTCAAAAAGGACAACCATGAAAAAGACGTTTGGATTTCTTTTGCTGTTCCTTGGGCTGCTGTTCGTCGGCGAGACAACGCTCGCGCGGACGCAGGCAATGGATGCGAACGTGCAGATCGAACAGGGAGTGTCATTGAGCGCCGACGAGATGCAGAGTATCAGGGGAGGGGATGCTGTCGAAACGGTTGAATGTATTCATTTCACCACTCTTTGCTTCACGATGGTGCTGTCGTGGTTCGGAGTCGCCGCGTGTGCAATATTTGGTATCCTCTGTATGACGCTCTAACAAATACACAATTAAAGAACTATGACAAAGGAAGGGCCGTTGAGTCGGCCCTTTAGTATTACGCCTATGAAAGATCATCTGATGTGGTTTCTATATCTTTTTCTCTTGAGTCAATCAATGCTGTCTCAAGATTCTACCGCTACGATAAGTGGAACAATCAGAGATGAGGCGGGAAAACAATTGCCATTCGCCAGTATCCGCATTGTTGGAACTCAGATCGGTACAGTGTCCAACTCTGAGGGTGAATATCGAATATCATTGTCTAAAGGTATCTATAAATTACGATTCTCATATGTAGGTTTTGAAGCACAAGCACGCACTGTCGACTTGAAGCAAGCCGAACGCATAGATATTGTTCTGACCCCTAATGCGGTCCAGTTGGCGGAAGTGATTGTCGATGGCGAAGATCCGGCATACCCTATCATCCGAGAAACCATAAAACGAAAACACAAAGTACGGGCGTTGACAACAGCATTCAG
>JAVBYA010000238.1 GCA_030824295.1 Bacteroidota bacterium | reverse complement strand
AACCAAATTGCTTTCATGATACTGCTCCTCTGCCGGAGTGTGACTATTTCAAAAGGATCATTTTACGGATCTCGGATTTTCCGCTTGTCTGTAGCCGATAAATATAGACGCCGCCGCTCAGATCGGTGCCGTTGAATCGGACGGTATACGTTCCAGCATTCTGATACCGGTCAACAAGTTTCTCCACTTCTTTCCCCAGCATATCAAAGACGGTCAATGCAACATTCCCATCAACCGGGATTCGGTATCCGATCACCGTTACAGGATTGAACGGATTCGGATAATTCTGGAAGAGAGCAAATTCACGGGGCGAAAGTTCCATCATCTCTTCCGCAATAGCGGCAGGACCGGAACTTCCGTAGACTTCAAGTTCATATAGTCCGTACCGTCCTCCGACCGCAGTCTTATCCAGCAGGATCTTCACAAATTGACCGGTGAGATTAAAACCTTCGTGTGTTTCAGTTCCTCCGCCTCCTGATGACTGTGCCTTCGCGAGGGACCAGTTCAGATTGTCCTTCGAATAGGCGATGCGGTAAATTTTGGCATAATTGGAGGTCCATCGAAGGACGATCTTCTTGATATTCAGGATCGCTCCAAGATCGATAACGACATTCTGAGCTTCAAAGACATCGCTCGTCCAGCGGGAGAGAAGATTCCCGTCCACAATGTTTCCCGGTAATGATGTGATATCGGATTGATCATTGGAACTGACGGTGAGACTTTTCTTCAATGCTCTGTTGATCTGTTCTTCCGAAGCGATGGTGACCATTACCTTTTCCGTATCGACCACGGTTCCGCTCGCGATGAGAACGTACGTGGTGTTGACAGAAGGTGTCACGGACAATGAATCATCATTTTTTACCGCTTTTCCGTCCAGAAAAGTCATGGAGCCCTTGGCGGTATTCCAGCGAAGCACCGAACTCTCACCGGCGGCGATCATCAGCGGTGATGCTGTGAACGAGATGATGGTCCCCGCAGTGTGGACCGTGATGGTCACTTTTGAAGATTCCGGTCTTACTCCGGTTGAACGGAGGACATATTCCGTTGTCATCTTCGCAGCGAGTGTGCGCGTTCCCAAATAATTGACCGGCTCACCGTTGAGTGTCAGGAGCGTTCCTTTGGATGATTTCCACTGTAGTTGCACCGAATCATCCTCTTCCACAAGTCGCTTTGAAGCAGTGAAGGAATAGATCGTTCCGGTGACGGGATCGACATCGATATCCCATGGATGATGGAAGAAAAGCGTGTCCATCACTTCTTTTGTCCTTCGCTGCTGGACGGCATTCACCGCCTGGTCGGTCCAGGACCAGGACATCGCACCGGCATATCCCGTTGAATGAAGAATGGAATAGAGATCTTTATACGGCTTTCCGAATGTGTCATTCAGATAGAACTCGGCGACAACGAGCGGTTTATCAAGATTCCAAAATGAGTAAGGATAATGGAAAGGAGAGAGGGAAGTACCTGCCCAGTCATAATAGTGGACACAGTAGAAATCGAGCGTGCCGAGCGAGTCGCCGCCGGCCGCAATCAACCGGTCGTCACGATAGTAATTGATATTCTGCACCGCGGAAACCTTCGCGATCAGCGTATCCATATCGATGTCCTCGCCATAGTGCAGTTTGAATTCTTTTCTGATCTTGTTACGGACCACATTCAAGTCCGTCTGAACGGTTGGCACATCGGTCTGCGCCATGAAACTCCACGAACCGTTCGTTACAGGAATACTTGGATCCGCACGATGGATAGCGCCGGTGGTGAGATTCACAAAGCGCTGAATGCTGAACATCGGCACATGATGATTGAAACTCCATCCGAATTCGTTGCTCATTCCTTCCGGTTCGTTGAAGATCTCCCACGACTGAATTCCGGGATGTCCTTTCAGTCCTGTGACGATCGGGATCAGAGCGTTCCGGATGTACGCATTCGTGTACGCGGTATCGTTCAGCATCAACTTCGCTCTATCGGTGATTCCCGTACCATTCGAAATGCGCAGCATATCGAAGGACCAGAGACAGAGCATCAGACCGATCTTTCGTTCCCACGCAAGGTCGAGGATCGCTTTGATGTCCGCGATGGTATTGGTACCCGGGCCGGTCACCATTCCGCTGCCGTTGAACGCCGGGCTGCTTGCTCCAGTGGTATGAAGCCAGAGGCGCATCACATTCCCTTTGTGTGCACGGACGGTGTCAAAGATCGCACGGAATGCTGTCAGGTTGGTTGCATCAGGACCGACATCCCGGGCGAAATTCACCCATGCAACATTCGAACCGCTCAGGAAGATCTCCCGATCATGAAATTTGACCAGCGGCTGGGCACCTGCCACGGTAACCATGCAGATCGATAACGCAATGAATACTAAGGTTTTAATATGGACCGTCCATTTATAATAATTCACTTTACTCCATCGCAAAAATGGTGCCTTATTTTAGAGGCGGTATTCAATGCAATCGTGCCCTTCCATCGATGGGATATTATTAATTCTATAAATGGTTATCATAATGATAAAAATGAGGTCCGGAACAGATCTGGAAGCGATAAAAAATTGATAAAATGAGCATTTTGAGGATGGCATCATTTATGCAAGATTGATTAAAAAAATCCTGAACTGCTATTTTATCGAGAAATCACTATGCAACTTCATTTGATTGACCTGATCATCGTTATCGCCTACTTCGTCCTGGTGGTTGGAATAGGAATCTGGGTATCACGGAGAGGGGCGAAGGATCTCAACTCGTATTTCCTCGGCGGGAACAAGATGCCGTGGTGGATGCTGGGGATCTCCGATGCATCCGGGATGTTCGATGTCTCCGGTACGATGTGGCTGGTGTATGTGCTGTTCGTCTATGGACTCAAAAGTGTCTGGCTGCCGTGGCTGTGGCCGACGTTCAATCAGGTGTTCCTGTTCGTGTTCCTCTCCATCTGGCTGCGGCGTTCCAACGTGATGACCGGTGCGCAATGGATCGAGACGCGCTTTGGAACGGGCCGAGGAGCGATGCTCTCGCATCTCAGTGTTGTGGCATTCGCCCTGATCAGTGTCGTAGGATTCCTTGCGTACAGTTTCAAAGGGATCGGAAAATTCGCCGCGATCTTCCTGCCGTGGGACCTCTCACCCGATACCTATGCGATGATCCTGATGAGCCTGACCGCACTCTATGCGATCAAAGGCGGTATGTTCAGTGTTGTCATCACAGAGGTCATGCAGTTCACGGTCCTGACCATCGCATCCATTGCCGTCGGGATCATTGCGATGAACTCGGTCTCCGCAGACATGCTCGCCAAGGTCGTCCCGCAAGGCTGGACGGATATCACCTTCGGCTGGAGTCTTGGTCTTGACTGGACTGGCGTCATCGATTCCGTGAACAAGCAGATCGAGAAGGATGGCTACGGCATGTTCGGTATCTTCTTCATTCTGATGCTGTTCAAAGGGGTGCTGCAGAGCGCCGCAGGTCCGGCTCCGAACTATGATATGCAGCGAGTGCTTGCGACACGTTCTCCCAAAGAAGCTGCGAAGATGAACTGGCTCGTCTCCATCGTGCTGTATGTTCCGCGGTATATGATGATCACCGGACTGACCGTACTTGCACTCGTCTACTTCAGTCATGAACTGACGACCATCAACAGTAACTTCGATATGGAGACCGTTCTTCCGTTCACATTGAAGAATCTCATCCCCAGCGGATGGATCGGTCTGATCCTGGCAGGGCTTCTCGCGGCATTCATGTCCAATTATGCCGCCACGATCAATGCGGCACCGGCGTATGTTGTGAACGACATCTACAAACGGTTCATCAATCCGAATGCCGATCCGAAGAAATATGTCCGCATCAGTTATTTGGTGACCTTCTCCTTCGTTCTGCTCGGATTCGTCTTCGGCTTCCTGGTGGATAGCATCAATCATATCACTCTCTGGATCGTCAGTGCGCTCTACGGTGGTTATACGGCATCGAATATGCTCAAATGGTACTGGTGGCGATTGAACGGCTATGGATATTTTTGGGGGATGATGGCCGGTATCGTTGCGGCACTCCTGTTGCCGCTCCTCTTCCCGACATTGACCGCGCTGTATGCCTTTCCGGTGCTGCTGCTGATCTCGCTGTCCGGATGCATCATCGGCAGTCTGACCACGGAACCGGAGGATGATGAGGTTCTGATCAAATTCTATATGACGGTGAGACCGTGGGGATTCTGGAAACCGATCCTTGAGAAAGTGAAGAAACAATATCCGGCATTTGAACCGAACAGAC
>JAVBYA010000215.1 GCA_030824295.1 Bacteroidota bacterium | reverse complement strand
TCTTCCGTGGTCACCGTTGCACGGTTCCCGTCCAGTATCGTCAGTATGCAGAGAAGGAGCATCATCCTCTTAGCCCTTCAGATTGTTCGCCATGCCGAGCATCTCTTCCACCGTTTTGATGGTCTTGGAGTTGATCTCATAGGCGCGCTGTGCAACGATCATGCTGATCATCTCTTCCACCACATCCACATTGGAAGATTCCAAAGAACCTTGCGAGATCTCGCCGAATCCGTCGATGCCGGCAGCGCCGACGATCGGCTGGCCGGATGCGCCGGTCTCCAGGAACAGATTGTTGCCGATCGCGTGGAGTCCGGCGGGATTGATGAACTTCGCCAGCTCGATCTGTCCCAATTTCATCTGTCCGGTCTGACCGGCCTCCATCACCTGCACTGTGCCGTCCCGCGCGATGGAGATCTCGGAGGTGTTGGCAGAGAACGTGATGCCGGGTTCGATGACGTATCCCTGTGCGGTGACGAGCTGACCTTCAGCGGAGATCTTCAGCGAGCCGTCGCGTGTGTAGGCGGTGGTACCGTCCATGCGCCGGACCTGCAGGAATCCTTCACCCTGCACTGCAATGTCGAGCGGATTGCTGGTGGGCTGGGTATCGCCCTGGCGGAAATTCTTTGCGGTGGCGATGGGAATGGCGCCGTTGCCGATCTGGATCTCGGCTGCTTCGGTGGTGCGTCCGTCCTCGGCGATGCCGCTGGTCTTGATGGTCTGATACATCAGGTCCTGGAATTCCGGCCGGCTCTTCTTGAAGCCGGTGGTGTTCACGTTAGCAAGATTGTTGGAGATGAGGTCGATGTTCACCTGCTGGGCGAACATTCCGGTCGCTGCTGTACGTAATGCTCTGTTCATACGTCCCTTCCTTCTCTGATTAAATTCGTCCGACATCCATCGCTTTTTCCAGCGTGGAGTCCTGATACCGCATGGTGCGCTGATCGGTCTCGAACCCGCGCGTCAACTCTACCAGCTGGACCATCTCGGTGAGTGCTTCCACATTGGATTCCTCCAGGTATCCCTGGCGGATGGTGGTCGTTTCATCCGACAGGCGCACATCCTTCGGATTCTCCTTGGTCGTGAACATGGTGCCGGCGGATTTCAGCATCTCCTGCTTCTCCTGGAACTCCACAATGCGGACCCTGCCGACGGCGGTCTTCCCGACCATGATATCGCCGGACTTGGTGATGAGAAGGTCCTGCTGTTCGATCTGTTCCGAACCGGGGACATTGATCTTGCCGGAGTTGCCCATCAGATAGAATCCGTTCGCGTTAACGATGTCGCCATTATCATCGATGCGGAAATTCCCATTGCGTGTATAGCGGGGACCGTCCGGTGTATCCAGCACGAAGAATCCTTCGCCGTTGATGGCGATATCAAGGGGACCGTTGGTGGGACGGAGCGAACCGGGGGAGAAATCCGTGAACTCTTTCACGTCGAGACCGGCCAGCTCCCCTTGTCCGGTGGACTGCGCGACCCCGGCATTCTTCATGATCTGCACGAAGATGCTGTCCTTCTTGTATCCGGTGGTATCCGCGTTCGCAATGTTGTTCGCGATGACATCCAGACGCATCAGCCGCGGCTGCATACCGGACCCTGAAGCAAAGATCCCTTTGATCATACGCTCTCCGTCATCTGTTTGGTGTGGAACTTCTGCAGCCGTGATGCCAGGTCCAATTCTCCGATGCTGATGCCGAGCTTCTCGGCGGCGGCGGCGCTGTTCCCTTTCCGTGAGGATGGATGCACGGCGGCCATTTCCAGACGTTTCTGCATGGAGGAACTGTTGAGCTGTTCCAGCCGCTGCTGCAGTTCGAACTCTCCCTGCGAGCGGAGGTACTGCTCGGCATATTCAACGGCCATTTCGAACTCCTGCTCCTCTTCACTCAGCTCCGTTTCTTCCTTTGCGGCAGCGCGTTCGAACGGTGTTACCGCAGCGGGAACCGGCGCGGGGAGTTCTTCGCGCTGCTGCTGCTGCTGCTGCGGTGCGGTGCGGGTGAAACGGCGCGTGACGATCACATATGCCACGGCGCCGCCTCCGGCAAGGATGATGAGCGTGGAGGCGATCAGCAGCAGAACAGCAGAGGCATTCATCGCGCTTGCCGGTTCTGCGGGAATTGTCTGTGCCGGCGCTGCTTCGGCTGCCGGTTCCTCTACCTGCCGGACAGCGATGGACGGGATATCGATCGGTGCAGCGGCGGGTGCAGCGGTCTCCTTCCGGGCGGACGAGCGCTGTTGAGCGGCGGCAACTGCCGGCTGCGGTTTCTTCTTCGACGACTTCCGCTCGGTCACAGCTGCGGCGGCGGTGTTCGGCGGCATCATGGCGCCGGTGAAGAACCTGATCACAAAACGCTTTGCGGATGCATCGTAGGAGAGATCGTATGCCTGATCACGGCGCAGGGCGATGCGGATCTGTTCGGTGTCCGGATGGACCGGCGTCATTGCGAAGGACCGGATGACGCCGTCACGGAAATTGTAGTTCATCTTCTTCACGATGAAATGACGCGCCGGTGCGGTCATCGTGATGGTCATCGTCGTTCCGGAGATGGACTCCTTCCATTCCACCGGACCGTTCACGGCGATGGTCATACGGCTTCCGGAGGAATTGACAACATAATCGATCGGTTTCGGGCCGGCGACGGCAGCGGTTACAGTGCAGAGCATCAGTATGGCACAGCGTATCATTCGGTCCATATTATGCGAGCTCCCTTTTGATGGGCAGCGAGATGATGAATGTGGTCCCTTTCCCTTCCTCGCTTTCCACCTTGATATCCCCTTTGTGATTGGAGATGATCTTGTTGCAGATGGAGAGTCCGAGTCCGGTCCCCTTCCCTGCCTCTTTGGTGGTGAAGAAGGGTGAGAAGAGTTTGGACATGTTCTCGACGGAGATACCGGTGCCGGTATCCGAAAAGCGGAGGATGGCGTGGAAGTTCTTCACTTCGGTGGAGATGGTCATGGTCCCCCCTTCCGGCATAGCATCACGTGCATTGATGAGCATGTTCAGGAAGACCTGCTGCATATGGTTGACGCTGCACGGGATGGTCGGCATATTCTCTGCCAGATGGAACACCACCTCGATGTTCTTGTTACGGTAGTCGTGCGCGATGATGTCCACAATGAACCGGAGTTCCTTGTGCAGGTCGGCCGGCTCGAAACCGTATTCCTCGCCGACGGTATGCGAGAAGTTCATCAGGCGTTTGGTGATGTTGGAGATGCGTGTGATCTGGGTGGAGAGCATCTCTTTCCAGTTGCCGATGGCGCGGCCCGAGACGATGAGTTCGATCTGCATCACCAGGATGCCGACCGGGTTCTTGATCTCGTGCACGATGCTGGCGGCGAGTTCGCCGACGGCGGCCAGTTTGGCGGCCTGGAGCATCTGTGCCTGGAACATCTTCAGTTCGTTGTTCGCTTTGATCAGCTGGGCGTGTTCGCGCCAGTTCTCCACGCCGATCGCTGCCTGGTTCGCCAGCACCGTGAGCAGCTGGATGTCCTGATGCGAGAACTGGTCCTGCCGTTTCTCGGTGTGGATCAAAAAGATGCCGATCCCCTGTCTGCGGAGGATCAGGGGGACCAGGACGAAATTGCGGGAAGAACCATCCTCCATCAGCCAGGAGAGGTCCGGGATGACGACGGTCTTCTTCTCGGCGAAGAGCCAGTCCACGATGCCGGATTCGAGCTGCTGCTGTGCTTCGTCCACCAGCCGCTGCGAACCGTGCTGTGTGAGAGGCATGAGATGTTTCGCGCTGCTGTCAAAGAGGAAGATGCCCGCTTCCAGCACCGGAATGACCTGCTCGGTAAGCTGGATGAGGGTGGTGATGATGGCGTTCGGTTCGACTGCGGTGCCGATACTGTTGGAGAGCTGCTGCATGGCAACAAGTTCGTCCACGGACGAGCTGTTCTCCTGCTTCTGTGCGGAAGCGGCGGGGCCTTTCTTATCCTTCAGCACGGTCGCAATGGTGTTCTCGAGGACGCGGATGTAATTCTCGCGGTTCTCGATGAACCGTTCGAACTGCGGCACCACTTCGTTCAGCAGTTCCTTGCGCGTCCGTTTCCCGGCCGTTGTCTCGTTCTCCGTCATGTCACATCCCTACCAGATTGGATACCATCACGCTTTCGCGGATATCGTTCTTGAGTGTATCGGAATACTGGAACATGTATTCCTGGATCAGGTTCTGATCGTTCAGCTGGAGCATATCGAGTGCGAAATCGCTGAACGTATTGTCCGTGTCGTATTCCACCGGTTCCGCCGAGAGCTG
>JAVBYA010000479.1 GCA_030824295.1 Bacteroidota bacterium | reverse complement strand
TCCAATTCTGCAAGGATCGATCGTTTGAATGCTATGCTATATCGTTTTACTGTGCGGCCCATGAGGTCCTCCTATGTTTTGTTAGGATGACCTGTCAACGTATTTCAGGACGCTACATCAATTCATCATTCTTCACTCATCATTCATCATTGTTCCTCTTCTATGAACTACAGACTCCTCGGCAATACCGGACTCCGCGTCTCTGAACTCTGTCTCGGCACCATGACCTTCGGCGAAGAATGGGGGTGGGGTGCATCGCAGCAGGAATGCAAGGCGATGTACGATGCCTTTGTGAATGCCGGCGGTAATTTCATCGACACCGCCAACCGCTACACCGAAGGGACCTCCGAGAAGATCGTCGGCGAGCTGATCGCGCACGACCGCGAGAGCATCGTCCTGGCGACCAAGTACACGCTGAAGATGAAGGATGGGGACCCGAACTGGAGCGGCAACCACCGCAAGAACATGATCCAGTCCCTGCACCACAGTCTGAAGCGTCTCAAGACCGACTACATCGACCTCTATTATGTGCACGCGTGGGATTTCACCACACGGCCGGACGAACTGCTCCGGTCGCTGGATGATGTGGTCCGGCAGGGGAAGGTGCTCCATATCGGCATCTCCGATACGCCGGCGTGGCTGGTGGCGCAGATGAATACCATCGCCGAACTGCGCGGGTGGACGTCGTTCGCGGGATTGCAGGTGGAATACAGTCTGGTGGAGCGGACGCCGGAGCGGGAACTGCTGCCGATGGCACGGGCATTCGGGATGACGGTGCTGCCGTGGTCCCCGCTCGGTGCCGGTGTGCTCACCGGAAAGTTCTCCGGCAGTATGCCGCAGGAGAAGAGCCGTGTGAAGGAGGGGAGCCGCCGTCTCTCCGAACGGAATCTAAAGATCGCGGACACGGTGATCGCCGTGGCGAAAGAACTCGGGGTCTCGCCGGCACAGACCGCGCTGGCGTGGCTGCTGCATCAGCCGGGGGTGAACATTCCGATCATCGGCGGGACCAAAGCATCGCAGGTCACGGACAATATCGGCAGCGTCTCGGTGAAGGTATCAGAGGAACAGCTCAAGCGGTTGAACGAAGTGAGCGCCATCGAGATGGGCTTCCCGCACGATTTCCTGAACACTGCGTCAACGCGGGATATCATCTACGGTAAGACCTATCACCGCATCCTTGATCATAGGAAATAGCTCGATGCTCGTAAGTGCACACATCACAAATGGAAACAAAGTCATCCTGAGCAAGGCAAGCAATTGGATGTTGCCGCGTCGAAGGATGACGGTCTGATAGAGACGCATCGCCTGCACCGTGAACAAAGGAGAATACCATGCCCAAGAAACTGACAGCATCAAAAGACCTGAACTCCCTCTCCCTGCTGGGACGCGATGCGGCGCCGCAGAAGAAGCTGGAGGTCTTCCCCAATCACCATCGGGACAGGGAATACACCGTGACGCTCTCCACGGACGAATTCACCACGCTTGGACCGGTCAACCGCCAGCCCGATTTCGCCTCGCTGCAGATCGAGTACGTGCCGGACCAGCATATCGTTGAGTCCAAATCGCTCAAGCTCTATCTGCAGTCGTTCCGGGACGAAGAGACGTTCTATGAACATGTGGTGAACGTCATCCTGGACGATCTGGTAAAGGTGCTCAAACCGAAACGCTGCACCGTCACCGCCGATTATGCCGTCCGCGGCGGCATCGCCATGTCCGTCCGCACGACGTACGAACGTCCCCGCCGTTGAATAACTTTTCTTGCAAAGCGCTTGCTCGGTTTTAAAAAACAACAATGCCGCACCTCCATAGAGAGGTGCGGCATTGTATGACCCGTGTCAAGGTTTCAATTAGAAGCTATCTCAAAAACAAACAACACTGTCATTTCCCCAAAGGGGCCACTTCGTGGCGAACGAGCCTTGCTATTTTTCCATGGAAGCGATGTGAGAAATCTGAACGTAATATCAGATTTCTCATCCCGCTATCAAGCAATAACCCAGCGGGATTCGAAATGACAATCTGACAAACCACTTTTGAGATGGCCTCTAGTATTCAAGAACCTAGACACGGGTCTATCGTACCCGGGTCAACCTCGTGATCAGCTCCGCATGCCGCGGGAACACCTTCTGCAATTCCTCCCTGTTGGCCAGTTCGAAATCGTCGAAGTCGAAGCCCGGTGCAACCACACAGCCGACCAGCGAGAATGAATCCTCGTCATCCACCGTACCGCCGAACCATGCGCCATGGCGCACCACCGCATGCGGGAATTGTCCCTTCGAGAGATCCTTCCCGATATGCTGCTGCGTGTATGCGCCGTCTGGTGCGATGGAGTGGATGGTCAGCGCGGAGCCGTCGATATGGAACCACTGCTCATCCGAATCGAGCCGGTGCAGCGATGAGAACTCGCCGGAGCGGAGCAGATAATAGATGGCGGTGGAATACGCGCGTCCGCCGCTGTAGCGGAACGGCAGATTCGGCTGCGACACCACTCCCTCCGCGCGATATATCTCACTGAAATACCCTCCTTCAGGATGAGGAGAGAGGGCAAGTGCGGTGATCCATTCTTGTGCGTTCATAGTCTTTGGTTCCCGCAGATCTCGCAGATGTACGCAGAATATCTTTCTGCGACATTCTGCGGAATCTGCGGGAGATGTTCTTAGACAGCGCCAATGACGACATTGATCGCCGTGGTGTTCACGATATCTTCCACCGAGCAGCCGCGGGAGAGGTCGAACGCCGGTTTCTTCAGTCCCTGTACAATGGGTCCGATCGCTTCTGCGCCGCCCAGGCGCTGACCGAGCTTGTAGCCGATGTTGCCGGCGTCGAGGTCCGGGAAGATGAGCACGTTCGCCGTACCGGCCACGGTGCTGCCGGGAGCTTTCGATGCGCCGACCTTCGGGACGATCGCGGCGTCCAGCTGCATCTCGCCGTCCAGTTTCAGAGCGGGATTCTTCTCTTTGGCGAGCGCAGTCGCTTTCACCACTTTGTCCACATGCGGATGGTTCGCGCTTCCTTTGGTAGAGAAGGAGAGCATCGCCACGCGCGCTTCCTCGCCGGTCAGTTTCGCATGGTTCTCGGCGGTGGTCAGGGCGATGTCCGCCAGTTGTTCCGCGGTCGGGTCTGGCACCACGGCGCAGTCGCCGAAGGAGAGGATCTGGGTCGGGAAGACCATCACGAAGAAGCTGGAGACGACAGAGATGCCCGGCTTCATGCCGATCACCTGGATGCCGGCGCGCATCACGTCGCCGGTGGTGGAGAGCGAACCGGCGACACTGCCGTCCGCCATCCCTTCGCGGACCATCATCGCGCCGAAGAAGAGCGGCTTCTTCATAGTGGCGGATGCTTCTTCCGGAGTGATCCCTTTCGCTTTGCGGAGTTCGAAGAAGGTGTCGGCGAAGCGCTTCTGCAGGTCGGATGTTTCGGGGTCGACCACGGTCACGCCGGTCAGGTCGACCGATTCCTTTGCGGCAAGTTCTGCGATGGCGGACGCAGCGCCGATGAGCACCGGCTGTGCGATCGCCTCATCGGCGATGATGCGCGCCGCTTTCAGCGTGCGCTGGTCCGCCGCATCCGGCAGGACGATGGTCTTCTTCAGTTCTTTGGCTTTGGTGCGGACTTCGGTGATGAAATTCTGCGGGTTCATGATGGTTCCTGTCAGTCTAAGAGGGATGGTTGAATAGTGGATATGGATCGTTACGCACAAAATATACGGAGATTTCCCCTGTATTGCGACGGTGACCCTCACCTGCATTTCCGTCTGCCTATCCGTTGTCTTACGATGAGGTGAGAGTCACCTCACAGGTGACTCTCACCGACGGCACTCTTTTGATTTTCTCATGCGCGTCGACCTTGATCCATTCATCATTCTGCGGTTTTCGTCTTCGCTGGGTTCTTTTGACAATATTTTGTGCCTTAGTGACTTCGTGGTTACATCCCGCAGGTATCCTCACCGCCTATTGTTGAGGCTCTTTTGATGTCGCCATGCGCATCGACCTTGATCCATTCATCATTCTGCGTTGCTCGTCTCCGCTGGGTTATTTTGACAATATTTTGTGCCTTAGTGACTTCGTGGTTGCATCCCGCAGGTATCCTCACCGCCTATTGTTTAGGCTCTTTTGATCTCGCCTTGCGCATCGACCTTGATCCTGTCTCGTCCGGCTGTAAGTTGACAGGTTTGTGAGTTAAGCAGCATACACCATATCTGGCGTTTTCATCATGAGACTAAGATGGGGACGCAGGTGATTATATGCGTTGATAGCTTCA
>JAVBYA010000134.1 GCA_030824295.1 Bacteroidota bacterium | reverse complement strand
TAACCGCATCAAATTTTCCGGACACCGTCATTTCTGAAGCACCATCCTCCCCGTCCCGCTCCTTCCTCCCGATGAGATGCGATAGAAATAGACGCCGGTCGGCATTCCCGCAGCATCCCAGCGGACAAGATGCTCTCCTGCTTCGTATTCGCCGTCCGCAAGTGTGGACACTTCCCTTCCCAGAACATCGAACACCCGCAGCGTGACCCATGCGCCGGCATTCAGCGAGAATGGGACGGTGGTGGAAGGATTGAACGGATTGGGATAATTCTGATGCAGAGTGAATGCAACAGGGGTCCGGCGTTCATCCGTCACGGAATTGATGCGGATATCGTTCCAGAACGGCACATAGTTCACCTTCCCCAACGATGCGATATCGCTGCTGTCCACGATGACCATGGCAACGGAATCGGGATTGCCGCTCCCCCAAAAATTGTTCTGTGCCATGATGCGGCTGGTGCTGTTGTTATAGAGCGCAAAGAGAGTATCCCTGTTCCCGTTGTTGAAGATCCTGTTCCCGCCGTCATCGGTCGCATCCGCATTCGTCAGGTCGCCAAGATTCGGCTGGGCATTCCCGAGGATCGTCACACCCCATGTATTTCCGAAGATCATATTCCCGGCAACGACGCTCTTTTGGACCGACGGCGACAGGCTGTTGAAATTGATCGCGCTCCCTGCCGCATTCACATCGCTGTACGTGTTACTGTCGATCACATTCCCGCGGATGACCACATTGAGTGTCGTTGCGCCCTGCGAAGCGACGGCGATACCGTACGCGTTCTTATAGATGAAATTATCCTCGATCACGGCGTCCGAACCGGAGCCGGTGAAGAACGCGCTGATACTGATCCCTCCCACCTTGATGTTCGGTGTCGTGTGAAAGATATAATTCTTCCGGATCACCGGCGAATTGATCCCCTGCGTTCCGATGCTGATCTGGTTCTTGAACCCTGTCCCCTGCAGATTGTTGTTGAAGATCGTGCACTGTTCGATGATCGGACTGGAACCGGAGTTGATGTTGATGCCGTACTGTGCATTGTTATAGATGCTGTCAAAGATGATCACTGCATTGGAGTTGAAGCATTGAATGGCATAGTTCCCCGACCCTGCCAGCGTTCCGCTGATGAGTCCGGTGTTGCGGACGGTGGAATGTTCCAGTGTTGGACTGGCGCTGACGAAGTTGAGTCCCAGCCGCGCATACTCCACCGTGATGAAACTCATTCTGCACAGCGAATCGACGGCGGAATCCTCGAACCGCAGTTCCTGCCAGGTGGAATCGCTCTTCGTAAAGAGGATCCGGTCGGCGAAAGTACCGAGCGCAAGGAATCCTCCCCGCACCGTGATCCCTTTCCGGTACGCAATTTTAATGATCGACCCTTTCTTTACTTCCAATACGTCATTCGCCGAAACGAACACGGTGTCACTGACGAGGTATTCCGGGAAGGTCCCGGTCACGGCCCCGCCGGAATGCACCACCAGCGAATCGAACGTCCATCGGACGCCGGTATTGGGAGTTGTATAGCCGGCATCAGCGGCGGAAGGAACGGACAGCAGAAGGAGGAACAGGCAGAAAACAAAGCGCATAGATTCTCTTGATTGATTTAAAAAGGAAGGGGCGGATGCATCACTGCACCCACCCCCTGTGGAATGGTTCTGACTTATTTCTGCAACAGCATCTTCTTGGTGGAGATGAACTCACCGGCGCGGAGCTGATAGAAATAGACACCGCTGGAGAGACCTGCAGCGTTCCAATCGGCCTGATACTGTCCAGCGGAAAGCGTTCCGTTAACCAGGACCGCCACTTCACGTCCCACCACGTCGTATACTTTCAGCGTGACCGCTCCGGCATTCTTCACGGAGAACGCGATCACCGTGGAGGGATTGAACGGATTGGGATAGTTCTGACCGAGTGCATACGATGACGGCAGGATATCATCGCTACGGCGGACCGAAGCAACGATGGTATCGGTCCCGCCCGCTTCAATGTACCGTGCTTTGAACTCCTGCAGGTAGAGGTTCGCGATCCGTTTGTTCTTGATGACGAGTGTATTCTCGTTGTTCGCGATCTCTGCCGAACTGCTCCAGTTGTGCGAACCGGTCACCACGATATTCCCGTCGGACGGTTTGTCCGCATCGACGATCGCATATTTGTGATGCAGCAGTCCGGTGAGTGCAGCGCCGGGAAGCCGGATATCGACACCGGCGGCCTGCATGAGCAGGAAGTCATTCCCGGAATCGGTATTGTTATCCATCATCACCCGGGTCTTCAATCCCGCATTCTTCTTGGCGATGATCGTCTGTGCGAGTTCATCCCGCGTGAACGACAGGAGCGCCACGTTGATGGAACTCTGCGCCGTCTTGAGCGCAGTGTTGATCTGGGTGGTCACCTTGTCCGACGGACTGAAATAGAGTTCCATCGGTGTCCCGCCGATGACGAACCGGTGCGGTGTGTTGTCGAGTTTCCGTGCGCCGAAGCGGGAACCGGCGGCATTCGGACCGTCCGTTGCAGCGCCCCACATCTCCTCGAACTCCATAGTGTACGCGGTCGCAAGCGATTTGTCCTGCACCACGATGATATTCTGCGCGTCATTATCCGAACCGGGATCGGTCGCGTTCCAGGAACCGGTCAGGATCCAGTCATCCTTGTCCGACGAACCATCACGGTTATCGAACACATAGAATTTATTGTGCATGAGTCCGGCGCCGGCGTTCACAGCGTCGTATCCATCATCGATCACCGTCACGCCTGCGTTCTTCAGCGTGGTCCACGGCGCAGTGCCGGAATTGTCCTTCTCCCCGACCGCACGGATCTTCACCCCGCGGTTGCGGGCCGCAAGCAGCGCATTGGCGATGTTCGCACCGACCGTTCCGCTCAGACTATAGGCGGCGAAGTCGATGGAGAACTGTGCCGCGTTGATGCGGTTGATCAGGACGGTGTCGAATTTCGCGATGACAGCATTCTCGCCGATGGAGACCGACGTGTTGACCGTCTTATTGAAATAGACCCGCGTGGTGCCGGAGGATTGCGACGCGGTGATCGTGATATTGTCGGACGACAGTGTCGTTCCGTTCACATTGGCTGAACCGATCTGGAAATGATAGACGGTGGCCGGGGTGAGACCGCTCAGCGTCACCGCATGCTGCGTCTTCGGCGTTCCGTCGGTCGCTTCCTGACCGTATGCGGAGGTCGGTCCGTATTTTACGATGGACGTTCCCGGCGCATCGGTCGTCCAGGAGATGGTCATCCCGGTCGCCGTGATATTCGTTTCATACGGCGCCTGCGTCATGATACGCGGACCTGCTCCCTCAACGATGATGTCGTCCACCATACGCGGAATGAGCTGATAGCTGGTGGTGAACTGTCCGAGCACACCGATCATGTCGAACGTGGAGGTCGGTGTGACGGTGTTCGCGATGTTCGTCCGGGTGACGATACGCACCTGCAGCGTACCGGTGGCATCGGCAATGTTGTAGTTGGTGCCGCTTGCGGAGGTGGCCCAGCTGGTGGCCGGTGCACCGGCGGTCGTGGTCACACTGGTGATCCCGTTGATGCGGATCAAACGGCCTTCCTGCGGTTCAGGCGTACCCTGTGCCAATACCTGTGCAACGGTCATCACGGTCGTATCGGTACCGATCCCCTCTCCCAGTTTCTCCAGCAGCACGCTCGGCGCGAACTCGAACAGGTCGTTGAACGGCGCAACGAGTCCCAGCAGGATCACATCATCGCCGCGGTTCACATTGTTCGAGACGGAGGAATCAAACAGTGCCATACCGGCGGTCGGGTCCTGCAGATACGTCGGTCCGCCGAATTCATTGCCGACGGTGACGATGCCGCGCACCACGGCCCACTTGCCGAGCATGGCATGAGCACCGTTCGCCTCTTTCCGTTTCACCACGGCAATGGGCCGCGGTGAACCGTAGACGAGCGTCTTCGGGAATGCCTGGATCGGCAGATACGATGTTCCATTCTTGCTGGAGAGTACGGACACTGACAATTCATCGGTCGTATCCGTTGCGGTCACGCTGCCGATGGTGACCAGGATGCTGTCGGCCGACGTCAGCGTGAAGTTCGACAGTGTGGTCGTATCGCCGGAATGGCTCATGGAGACCGTTCCGGGCTGCACAGAGATGTTGGCTGTGGACCAGTTGATCAGAGACGGCTTGACGATCTTGAATCCTTTCAGCGTATCGGCTGCTGTCTTCAACTTGAATGTCAACGCGGTGGATTGGTTGTACTTCCAGCGGGAAGGCGTGATGACACCGA
>JAVBYA010000455.1 GCA_030824295.1 Bacteroidota bacterium | reverse complement strand
AGTGGACAATGCGACGAAGCTCGGAGTGACCTTTGTGATCGCTGCGGGGAATTCCGGATATGCGAATAACTTTCCCGGTAAGGACGGGAACTATTATTATTCAGGACTGGAGACGATCGGCAGTCCCGGCACATCGCGTCTGGCGGTCACCGTCGGCGCGATCGATTCCGTGAACAACCTTGCCTTCTTCTCCTCCAAAGGACCGACACCGGGCGAGTACGGCATCAAACCGGACCTGGTGGCTCCCGGCGTGAACATCCGGTCGCTGTTCCCCGGCAACGGCATGCTCGTGGAGAGCGGAACATCGATGGCTTCCCCGATGGTGGCGGGTGTTGCCGCACTGCTGAAATCGATCGATCCCACGCTGACGCCGGCACAGATCAAATCCAAACTGGTGAACGGTGCGGTGGACCTCGGCATGAAGCCGGTCCATCAGGGCGCAGGACGTTTGGATGCGATGCGGGCTGTTGCTCTTGGTACAAGCGCAGAACCCGTGCATCTCAGTTTTGGCCTGGACGATCCGGCGATGAACACCTGGACGAGTGTGGAAACGGTGACGGTGACCAACAGGAAGAACGTCGCTCAAACCTATACCGCGTCATTCAGCGGGGGAGCGACCGGTATCACCATCGCCGCTGTCCCGGCAAATTTCACATTGGATGCCGGCGCTTCACGGACCGTTCTTGTGACCATTACTGTGAACAATGCGGCCGTTCCAATTGTGAACGAGGATATCATCCTTTACGGGGGTGCGATGCATCTGAAGGGTGCTGCAGATACACTCCGGCTGCCGTGGATGTTCTCCCGCACGACGAGGATGCTGCTGTCATTCAGTCATGCGGATGCATATTTCATCGGGATGAGTGAGAACGGATATTTCTCACCGTACTATGACCGGATGTTCTCCCGTGTCCGCCGATTGGATCCGTTCACGTGGGAAGTGACCGGAGCAGTGATGGAACCGTTCGATTTCGGCGTGCACTTCCGCCATCAGTCGGCTCTCGTGCTGAAACAGGGGTATGTGTTCGATGGTGCGGAGTCGTTCTCGTTCAATGCCGCCGACGCGGTCCACACGGTGACTTTCGGCGGGGTGGACCAGAACAACAACCCTCTGCCGGTCTCCGCAGGGATGCGCCGCAGTCTTCGGGTGGAGATGCCGAAAGGATTCCTGTTCGCATCGCTGCCCGCAGGAACGTCAACACTCGGTGTGTCTCCGGTCGGCAACGAATACCAGTTCCATCCCATTCAGGCGCTGATCGATCTCAAAGGAACAAAACGGATGGTGCTGCCCCAGTACCCTGTGTTCTCGGGAATTTCCGGGAACGTAACGGTCACGAATACCTCGGCTGGTTTTGTGCATCAATCGCTGCGGTTCATCATGCCCGAAGGAGTAACGCAGACCCGTTTCTTCACCGAAGTGATCGATCTGGAACAGACCAATGGCGAGAATTTCTACAATGCATCTATCGTGCAGGCGGATACCGTCGAGGTGCCGGAAGGGGAGCACACGATCGATCTGTATCTGATGCCGGGTGTCGACCCGGTCCGCTCCGCATCCGTGGCATTCCATACGAACAGTTCTTTTGACAAGAACACCTATTTGGATATGTCCACACGGTACCTCTCGGCGGTGAACGACAGTATCATGCTTGGGTTTCCGTCCCAGCGGATGGCAACGTCGTATCTCTCCCCGGCCGGTGCGACGCTCCATTTCGGCGATGCGCCGCTGTTCGTGACGAATCTTTCCTATAACAATTCGTTCGGCATATCGATCCATTTCAGTCCGTACTACTTCGGGTCACTGTTCGAGTTCCGGTTCTCGGATGTGAACACCGGCCGGTACAGCCTCTATGACAAGGCTGGTACATTGCTGAAGGATGCGCCGCTGAATGATTTCTCGCGGGAACCGTACGCTGCAGAACCGGATCGGTACAGTCTCGTGCTGACGTCGCACGGATATTCCGTGAAGAATGTGAAGGGGACATTGACGCTCCGGAACGATGTGGACCTCTCCAAACCGATCGCCGATGCACCGATCTTCACATCGCTTATCGTACGGAATGCGGCGGGACGGGCGGCATCCGGTCTTGCACACGGGGAGCAGGCGACGCTCCGGTTCTCCTCGAAAATGCAGGCGTTCCCGTCGCAGCTGCCGGTGCATGATTCGACGAAAGTGTGGTACAGAAGGTACAAGACTACAACGTGGATACCGCTTTCCGCAACGCTGATCTCTGCGGTCGCGGACAGGGACGGGGCGGTCTACTCCGTCCCGCTGTCGGCAGCAACAGCGGTCGATTCGGTCGGCATCGATCTGCGGATCCGTTCCGTGGATGCCAGCGGCAATGCTGCGACAATGACACTCTCCCCGGCATTCTCGGTGGGGAATTGGATTGATGACGGAACAACGGATATCCCCGACAACGGAGTGAACGTGCCGCTGCAATTCTCTCTCGGGCAGAATTTCCCCAATCCGTTCAATCCGGTCACCACCATTCGATACACTGTTCCGCAATCCGGACCGGTCCGTTTATCCGTGTTCGATCTTTTGGGACGGGAGGTCGCGGTGCTGTCCGACGGATATCGGATCGCCGGTGAATACTCTGCGGAATTCAACGCGTCTCGCTTGTCGAGCGGTGTCTATCTCTACCGGTTGACAGCGGGAGGGAAGAGCAGTGTGAGGAAGATGATGCTGGTGAAATGAGGCGGGACCGAACCCGATGAGGGGTGACACCCTGTTGCCGAGACGGTAACGTTTTTCAAAGATAAAAAGGGCTGATGATCATCAGCCCTTTTTTTTTATTGCCTGCTGCTAACTGCGGTCACTTCAGCAGCATCATGCGTTTCACGATCCTGCCGGAACCGGTCTCCAAAGTATAGAAATAACTGCCGCTGGAGAGATGTGAAGCATCGAAGTCCACTTCGTGCATCCCTGCCTGGAACATCCCTTCCGCTGCGGTCCCTACCTGCCGGCCGAGCATATCATAGATACGCAGTGCGGCAAATTGTGCGGCGGGGAGCGAGAAGCGAAGCAGCGTTGTCGGATTGAACGGATTTGGATAGTTCTGCATCAGCTCGACGGAAGCAGGAATGACCGGTTCGTCCACGCGGCGGACGCTGACCGTTCCCGCGGGCCATCCATTGGCGATGCGGATACCGTCAATGACGACTGCGGCAGAGGTCGTGCCGCTTCCCTGACGGATACCGACGGCATTGATAAGGTTCTGACCTGCGGTGGCGGAATTGACGGCCGTGGCTGTTCCGGCGGCATCTTCTGTTGCCGGTACACCGGAAGGGATGATCCAGAGGCGGACATCATCATTCCCTGCAGTGCTGATGGTGTACTTGATCACGGCCAGGTAGGTGACATCCTTGAAAAAGTTCGTCGTTCCATAGAGGGCCGTGGATGTGTTGCTGACGCCGAAGTTCACATTGCCGCCGACGATGCGAACGAACAGGCGCGCGGAGAACGACGTGAAGGATGCCGGCGCTGTTCTGGAGCCAAGATGGAAGAGATTGTCCCCGGTCTTGTCCGATGCTGCATCGGTCACGCGGATGAGCAGCGACGCGTAGATGGTCGTTCCGTCATTGGACTGATCATCGAACCCTTTGTTCACATCGATGCCGCCGGCATTGCCGACCGCAACGGCATTCCCGCTGTTCGCGGAATACCCGGTGTAGGTGAGCCCGGCGGTGGTGGTCAGCGGAGAGGTGGTTCCGCTGTGAACGGTCCAGCCGTTGTCCGCCAGTGCACCGGAGAAATCGAAGTCCTCTGTGACGAGCGCAGCGCCGGCCGGTCTGGTATTCCCGATGAAATTGATATTGGCAGCGGTATTCCCGGCAGTGACGGCCACGGCGGTCCGTTCATTGGGATCATCGACCGCCGGATCGGATGCTTCATTGGCACCGTTGTAATACTCTGCAGCGATGGGATTGACGAATGACAGTCCGGAAGGATCGGACGAATACGGACCGACACTGGAACCTTCAGTGAAATCCGCTTCGATCGGTTCCACGCGGACCACGTAGGAGCCCGGGGCAAGCCCGGAGATGGTGTAATTCCCGGTGTTCTGTTCGTAGTAATCGGTGACGGTCGAGATACGGTTCATGAGAGAATCGGCACCGGTGCTGACGGCCATCACGTTCGCTCCGCGGACGACCGTTGTATTCGCGCGGGTCACGTTTCCCGAAATGGAACCGACGGTGGCGGCGTAGCCCGCCTCCGGATACAGAATGGAGATGGCTGCGATATCGTCCGGGTTCAATG
>JAVBYA010000200.1 GCA_030824295.1 Bacteroidota bacterium | reverse complement strand
TTTTTTTTCAGGTCGTCGATCTTCGTGATCAATTCATCGATCTGCACCGCCTGTTCCATCTTGGTCAGCTGCACCATCATCACTTCCAGTTTGAAGCGGGGCTGTGCGCTGTACTTGATGGAGGCCTCGGTGTCCGATGCGGTCTTCAGGATGCGGAGGATATCCTGCAGCGAGAACGCCATCGCATCCGCCGCGTAGCGCTTGCGGTGGACCTCCGACTCCTCGATGAGTGCGGTGGAATTGGTCGTGCGGACGATGAGCATGTTCCGGAAATGTTCGGCGAGTCCGGCAACGAACTCCTTGATGTCGAAACCGCTGTTGATGACATCCTTCACCAGATCGAGCGCAGCGGCGGTGTCGTTGGAGCGGAGCACGTCGGAAACGCGGAAGAAGAGGTCCTGATCCACGATGTTGAGCGCACTGCCGACCTGCTTGGCATTGATCGTCGTGCCGCAGAACGAGATCACTTGATCGAAGATGCTCTGGGAGTCGCGCATGGAGCCGTCCCCCTTCTTCGCGATGAGCAGCAGCGAATCCTCATCGATGGTGATCTGCTCCTGTCCGGCGATGTAGCGGAGCCGGTCCACGATCTCGGTGAGACCGATGCGGCGGAAATCGTACCGCTGGCAGCGCGAGAGAATGGTGGCGGGGACCTTATGGAGCTCGGTGGTAGCGAAGATGAACAGCACGTGGGCCGGCGGTTCTTCCAATGTCTTCAGCAGCGCGTTGAACGCACCGGTGGAGAGCATGTGCACTTCGTCGATGATGTAGACCTTCCGCTTGCCGCGCGCGGGCAGATAGCGGACGGAGTCGCGGAGTTCGCGGATCTTCTCCACGCCGTTGTTGGACGCACCGTCGATCTCGATCACATCGAGCGACCGGCCGTCGATGATCTCGCGGCACACCTCGCACTCGTTGCACGGCTCGAAGTTCTTCGGCGTGAGGCAGTTCACCGCGCGCGCCAGGATACGGGCCGTGGTGGTCTTGCCGCAGCCGCGCGTGCCGCTGAAGATGAACGCATGCGCCAGACGGTTCTGCGCCAGCGCATTGCGGAGCGTATCCGAGACGTGATGCTGTCCGATGACATCATCGAACACCATCGGACGCCATTTCCGTGCTGTGACCTGGTAATTCATTCCGTTGGTCTCACTCATCGATCATTGATTTAATATCTGTTTTCAGCGACGGTATGTTCTCCGTTGCTGTTCTCCACACCACAGCGCTATCAACACCAAAGTAGTCATGGGTCAGTTTGTCCCTCATCCCTGCGATCTGTTTCCATGGGATGTCGGGAAACCGTTTTTGCACCGGTTTGGAGATCTTTTTTGACGCTTCTCCGATGATCTCCAACGCCCGGATCACAGCATACAGTGTTTTCTCATCCTTTGCGAATTGTTGAAAACTCATCGTCCCAACGAATCGCTCTACGGCTAATATCGCCTCATACATATCAACCAGTGCGTCTTTATGAGAACGAGTCATATGTATTGGACTTCTTCCAGTATCCTTTTGCCGATCCCCGGCTTCAACGCGGATTTCATGACAAGGTCCACTTTCACCCCTAACCGGTCGGATAAATATTCTTCCAACCGAAGGAAGTCGAAGAGACCAGGCACGGTACGGTAATCCACCAACACATCCAGATCGCTGTGCTTCCGTTGTTCGTTCCGCACATACGAACCGAACACACCGATAGAACGGACCTTGAATGTCCGCTCTATCTCCTTGCGGTCGGTTTTGAGCTGTTCCAGGATGTTATCGATCTTTTTCATTTTCAGGATGGTTCCGATGTTTCTCGAAAGAATGGAATCCAGTCAATTGAATAATGATCATTCTCTATTTTTCTTGCCGGGTTCTGCGGGAGTGCTTCTTCTATTTCTTCCCAAAGACGATCGGCAATGCATCTTCGATCCGGCTGACCGGGATGATCTTCAGTCCTTCTTTGACGCTCTGCTGGATCTCCGTGAGGTCCTTGGAGTTCTCCGACGGAATGAGAACGGTGGTGATGCCGGCCCGTTTCGCTGCCAGCAGCTTCTCGTTCAATCCGCCGATCGGGAGCACTTCCCCGCGCAGGGTGATCTCGCCGGTCATCGCAACATCGGCCCGTGCGGGACGGCCGCTGATGGCCGAGATCATCGCCATGGTCATGGTGATGCCGGCCGAAGGACCGTCCTTCGGAATGGCCCCTTCGGGCAGATGGATGTGGATCTCGTTCCTTTTGAAGAACTCAGGATTCAGTTTCAGCTGTTTCGCGTTGGAGCGGATGAAGCTCAGCGCAGCCTGCGCCGATTCCTTCATCACATCGCCGAGCTGACCGGTCAGGGTCAATTTGCCGGCCCCCTTCATCAGCGTTACATCCACATGCAGGATGTCCCCGCCGACGCTCGTCCATGCCAGTCCGGTCACCGAACCGACCTGCGGTTTCTTGTCCGCCTCTTTATTGCGGAACTTCGGCACACCGAGGTACGATTCGATCTTCTTGGCATCGATCACCAGATGCGGGGCGGCTTTCTTCGCTTTTCCCTTCCCTTTCGCATTCTTCCGGGACATGACCGTCTCCTTCGCCGCCTTGCGGCAGACGGAGGCGATCTCCCGTTCCAGATTGCGGACGCCGCTCTCGCGGGTGTACTCGGAGATGATCTTCAGGATCGCATCATCGCGGAACTCGATCTTATCCGCAGTCATACCGTGATCGGTGATGAGCCGCGGTACGATGTGACGCTTCGCGATCTCCTTCTTCTCGAAATCCAGATAGCTGGAGAGTTCGATCACTTCCATGCGGTCCAGCAGCGGCAGCGGGATCTGATACCGCACATTCGCCGTGGTGATGAACATGACCTTGGAGAGATCGTAATCGACTTCCAGATAGTGGTCGTTGAACGTGGTGTTCTGCTGCGGGTCCAGCACTTCCAGCAGTGCGCTGGACGGGTCGCCACGGAAGTCCATGCTCATCTTGTCGATCTCGTCCATCAAGATGACCGGATTGACGACGGCCGCGCGCTTCATGGACTGGATGATCTTGCCGGGCATGGAACCGATGTAGGTGCGCCGGTGTCCGCGGATCTCCGCTTCATCCCGCACGCCGCCGAGCGACATCCGGACGAACTTCCGACCGAGCGCACGCGCGATGGATTTTGCGAGCGAGGTCTTGCCGACGCCGGGAGGACCGACGAGGCAGAGGATCTGACCTTTCATCTCTTTCACCAGATTGAGCACCGCGATATGTTCCAGGATGCGCTCCTTCGGCTTTTCCAATCCGTAATGGTCCTCGTCCAGGATCTGCTTCACATGGTCGATCTCCAGATCATCCTTCGTCCTCTTCTTCCACGGCAGGCTGACCATCCAGTCCAGATAGTTGCGGATCACGCCGAACTCCGGGGACATGGCGGGGGTCTTCTTCAGTTTCCCGAATTCCTCCATCGCCTTCGCGTGGGCATCCTTCCCCATGCCTGCCTTCTCGATGTCCTCCTTCAGTTTCGCCAGTTCCGGCGTCCCTTCCTCATCCCCGAGCTCATCCTGCAGGATCTTGATCTGTTCCTGGATGAAGTACTTCCGCTGCGTCTTCTGGATGTTCTCATGCACCTTAGTGTCGATCTCGCGTTCGATCTTCAGGATGGAGATCTCAGAGTTCAGGATGCGGATCGCTTCCAGGTACTGTTCCTTCAACACGTTCAGTTTCAGGATCTTCTGTTTGATCTCCACGGTCTGCAGGATGTTCGCGGCGATATAATAGAGACGGCGCTGCACATCCTTGATGTTCTCGAACGCAGCGAGCGCTTCGGGCGGGATGTTGCGGTTGGCGCGGACGTATTCAGAGAAGAGGGACGAAGCGTGACGGACGATGGCATCCATCTCCGTGGATTTGTCCTCCGGCTGCACGACGGTGGAGATATCCGCCATCATGAACTTATCGTTCGGCAGGAACTCTGCGATGGTCCCCTGCATGGCGCCGTCCACCAGGATCTTCATCAGATTGTTCGGCAGCTTCAGGATCTGGACGATCTTGGCGATGGTCCCTTCGCGGTAGATATCATCCTGTCCGGGGTCCTCGACGGACGGGTCCTTCTGCGAAACGAGGAAGATATACTTGTTATTCTCCAGCGCATGGTTGGCGGCGCGGAGGGAGGATTCGCGGCCCACGAGGACCGGGAAGATCATGTGCGGAAAGATCACCACGTCACGCAGCGGCAGGACCGGTAGCGTTTTCGGGATGGAATCGATGGTTTCGATGATCTCTTCCGGTTTGATGACGATATTATTTGCCATAACGCGTTTTCAGTAACGTAGGGGGG
>JAVBYA010000036.1 GCA_030824295.1 Bacteroidota bacterium | reverse complement strand
TGGACGGGGCAAGGACCTGTTCAGCAATGCCAGCAAGACCGGTTACCTGGGATATGCCTATCTCGAAACACCAGGTAAACCGTTCGATGCAGCGGACAACGATCTGGACGGTATCACCAATGAGAGCCGCGACACCATCCCGGGAACGATCATCAACGGTCAGGCGAACATCCGCGCTTATGTCCTGGCGAATTACAGTTTGACCGCCTTTGAGTCGACCTTCGGGAAACTGGAGAACCGGCCTGCGTACAAGACCGGCGTGTGGTGGACAGGGGATGAGGATCTGGACTGGGTCGCATCACTGAATGACTTCGGTGAGGACGGCGAACCGGATACGCATGACCGCGGCGAAGGGGACGGCATTCCGACACCGGGCGAACAGAATTTCGGCCGAACCGATCTGCACGAATCCGATCAGATCGGGCTCACCGGTTTCCGCATGTGGCGCATCGGACCGTCCTCCGGCGGCGAACAGGATTTCGGCATCGCATTCTATAAGAATCCCAATGCCGGAAAACCGGTCATCGCCAACAATTACAGCGGCGATTATCCGAAGTTCTTCTACGATTATTTCACGAATTCCAATCCGGCATCCCGGTTCGATAATTCCAGCGCGAACAACGGCAACATCGGTTTCCTCTTCGCTTCAGGACCGTTCACGCTGAAAGCAGCGTCACAGGAGAGATTCAGTCTTGCTCTCGCATTCGGATTCGACCTGCTGGAACTGAAGAACACAGTGAAGGTCGTGCAGACCATCTACAACGGGAACTATAAATTCGCCACACCTCCGCCCACGCCGACGCTCACAGCGGAGGCAGGGGACGGATTCGTTCAGCTGCATTGGAACGATGTCGCCGAACGCTCCACCGACCCGACCACCGGCGTGAACGACTTTGAAGGATATAAGATCTACCGGGCAACGGACTATAACTTCAACGACGTCACGACGGTCGTCAGTGCCCGCGGCATCTCGGTGAAGAACAACGGCAACCCGCTCGCCCAATTCGATCTGAAGAATTCCGTCAGCGGATTCTCGTCCACGGTCGTGAACGGCCAGGCGTACTTCCTCGGCACCGAATCGGGACTGACCCATTCATTCCGAGATACGACGGTGGTGAACGGTCAGGAATATTATTACGCAGTCACCTCGTACGATTTCGGCGCAACCATCATCCAGGGTGCGTCGAATGAGGCGTTCACCTTCTATCCGGCGGAGAATTCCATGTCCGTCACCCGTTCATTGCTCGGCGGGACCATCCTTCCGAAGAACGTCGCGGTCGTCCGTCCGAACCCGAAGGTACCCGGATTCAAGTCCGCTTCGGCATCCGGCATCACGAAACTCTCCGGCAGCGGAACGGGGACAGCAGAGGTCAGGGTGATCAACTCGGCGCTCGTGCCGAACAATCATTTCATGAAGATCACGTTCAACACGAATCCGGACAGTGTCCATCCTCTCTCGTACAATCTGATCGACAGTACCGCGAACAATTCGGTGCTGTTCAGTTCCGGGATCGATTTTGCTGGACTCGGCACCGGCATTTCCGAAGCCGGCATCCTGCCGGTGGTCTCGACCATCCCCACCTATGTGATCGATACGGCGACGACCGGGTTCCGCGGCACCAGCACAACAAAGATCAAACTGGATGTCCGCTATATCGGTTCGTGGCCGGTCAACTATAAACGGCTTTTCTATCCGTCCAACCTGCGCATCCGGTTCTCCAACGCCATCATCGATACGGCATTGCCGCCGAATCCGCTCTTCGGCGATCCGCTTCCGGTGAAATTCACGGTGGTCACACCGACCGATTCCGGCGAGCAAAAAGTGCCGTTCACGTTCTTTGACAGCAACGGCGATTCGACCCTCAATTATTCGTCCAATCCGGAGGAGATCAAAGTGCTCACCGGACCGGCCTCCGCTACACAGAGCCAGCGCATCACCTGGAGCATCCGCATCAATGCGGCGGGTGTCGACACCAGTACCGTGATGCCCACGCTGGGTGATACGTATACGCTGAACTTCCAGGTGCCGTTCGGAGCGAATGATGTTTTCGTCTTCAACACGTCGTCCCAGCTCATCCAGGCAGCAGCGGCGAAGGACCAATTCAAGGATGGTCCATACGTCGTCCCCAATCCGTATGTCGGCGCCGCCAGTTTCGAACCGGCACCGTTCGGCGTGCAGGGACGCGGCGACCGGAGGGTGGAGTTCCGCAATCTGCCGCAGAACAGCACGGTGCGCATCTACACGGTCCGCGGCGAGCTGGTGCAGACGTTGACGCAGGATGGTTCCATGACGGGTGTGATCCCGTGGGACCTCCGCACGAAGGATAATCTGGATGTTGCCCCTGGTCTCTATATCTACCAGGTCGATGCCGGCAGTACCGGCAGCAGCATCGGTAAATTTGCGATCATTAAATGAGCGAGACGACCATCATGAAGAAACCCTCGATCGTACTGCTGTCACTGCTGCTCGTATCATCCGTCCTGCTTTCGCAATCCAAGACAGGAACGAGCATCGGTGCATTCCTCTCCATCGAACCGAGCTCCCGCATCACCGGCATGGGGAATGCCGGTGTGACCCTCTACAGTGAACCGCAGTCGGTGTACTACAATCCCGGCAGCATGGGGTTCATGCAGCGGAGTGCGGTGCAGTTCACGCATAGCACCTGGCTTGCCGGCATCACCTATGATTATGGAGTGATGATGCTCGGGCTGGAGGATATCGGAACACTCTACGCAACGGTCACCTCGCTCAATTCCGGCGAGATCGATGTCCGCACGGTCGATCAGCCGCTGGGCACCGGTGAACGCTATACGGTCTCGGACGTTGCCGTCGGCGTCGGTATCGGCCGTCAGATCTCGGAGCGGTTCTCGGTCGGCGTGCAGGTGAACTACATCCAGGAAACGATCTGGCACAGCGAGATGACCGCCTATTCGTTCAGTGTCGGCACCATCTACCGGCTCTCGCCGGACGGTATGCACCTCGGGGCGAGTCTCACCAATTTCGGTACGCGCGGCAAGTTCGACGGACGCGATCTCCGCGTGCTGTACGATCAGGACCACACGAAGTTCGGCGATAACGGAGCACTCCCGGCACAGTTGTTCACCGGTGATTTCCCGCTTCCGGTATTGTTCCGCGTGGGACTCGGTATGCCGCTGCAGATCAACGAATCCAATCTGCTCACCGTGGCAGTGGATGCGTATCATCCGAGTGACAATACCGAGAGTGTCAGTTTGGGCGCTGAATACCTGTTCGAGCAGATGATCGCGCTCCGCGCAGGATATCAGAACCTCTTCCTTGAGGATTCGGAGGTCGGACTGACCCTCGGAGCGGGAATTCAGTATGAAATGTCAGGATATCAATTTAACTTTGACTACGGCTGGGCGGACCATGGACGATTGACCGAATCTCACCGCATCACCGTAGGACTGACGTTATAACAGCAGCATCATCGACAAAGGGACATCATTGAAAACGTTCAAGACCAAGTACGGACAATTCTCAGAAGACGGAAAAGAATACATCATCACGACGCCGCGCACGCCGCGCCCCTGGATCAATGTGATCAGCAACGGCGATTACGGCATCACCTTCTCGCAGACCGGCGGAGGGTACAGCTGGCGCACCCATGCGCAGCTGAACCGGCTGACACGCTGGGACCAGGATATGATCAAGGATGAGTGGGGAAAATACCTCTACCTCCGCGATGAGAAAGGGAATGTCTGGTCCGCAGGATGGAAACCGGTCTGCCACGAACCGGATGCATATGAATGCCGGCACGGCGTCGGCTATTCCGTCATCACATCCAGGAACTTCGGCATCGAGACCGAATTGACCGTGTTCCTTCCGAACGAGGATCCGCTGGAGATCTGGACGCTGAAGATCCGCAACAAAACCAAGCGGGCACGGACGGTGAACACCTACAGCTTCTTCGAATGGGCGCTCGGGCAATCCCCGGACTGGCATCGTGAGTTCCATAAATCCTTCATCAGCACCGATTATCATGCTGCGTCGCACACCATCCTCGCCGAGAAACGGCTGTGGGAAGTGCCGACCGACCGCGGTCATTGGAACACCGAATGGCCGTACGTCGCGTTCCATTCCTCCAGTGTGAAACCGGTCTCTTTTGATACGGACAAAGAATCGTTCCTCGGCATGTACGGACAGCAGTCGATGCCGGCCGGCGTGAACAAGAAGACCCTCGCCAAACAAAAAGGGAATTGGCTCGACCATATCGCCAGTCTGCAGCATGTGATCAAACTGAAACCGAACGGTGAACAGACCATCCACTTCACACTGGGCTGTACCGAATCAC
>JAVBYA010000288.1 GCA_030824295.1 Bacteroidota bacterium | reverse complement strand
CTTCCTCGGCAAAGTGACGAACATCATTCCCCGCGAAGGGGTCGTGGAGTTCGTGCTGAACGACGGCGGCATCCTCCGGACAAAACGCCTGACCATACAATTCGAGAATTCAGAGAAGGACGAAGTCCAATGAAACGTACCATGAATGTCATGCTGCTTCTCCTGTTGCTGACCGCTGCGGCGGGTGCTCAGTCCAACCGTGAGAAACGGATGTATCTGAACGAGTATGTCTCTCCCGAAGAACTCGTCTCGATCTCCAAATCCCTGCCGTTCGACAAGGCGATGCTGCTGTTCAGCGACTTCAGCAAGAAGTACATGAACAAGATCATCGTGGATGTGAGCAGCAACAAACAACCCATCGGTGTGGATGTCGAGAACACCTATTGGTACTCGGCGTTCGAGAACATCCTGAAGACCAACGGGATGTGGTATGATGAACGGGAAGAGTTCTTTTATGTCTATGCGGTGAAGGATTCCATGGGGAAGACCGTGTCGCAGGGCGGCAGCAGTGCACCGAAAGCAGCGGTGGATACCACCGGGAAAATGCTGCTGCAGCAGCGCGATGTGAAGATCTCCTCCATCTTCTTCAGTGTGAATGTGCAGAAATCGCTCAATGCCGGCATCAACTGGAACTTCCTGTACGGCGACAAGTCCGCCGATACGACCAAATTCGGCGGTCAGTTCTTCGGCGGTGTGAAGGACCCGAACACCACCACGACCGGCGGCGGCGGAGCGCAGAATACAGCGGTCGGATTCCTGGCCAGTTTCGCTCCGAAGAATGCGTTCGCCAACATCTCAGCCCTCATGTCGTTCTTTTCAAGCACCGGACTCGGTGATGTGCTGGCCAATCCGTCCGTCACCGTCTCCTCCGGGAAACCGGGCCGCATCCAGGTCGGTAACGATATCTATATCGATACGAAGGACTTCTCCGGGAACGTCATCAAGACCGCAATCTCCTCCGGTATCATCATCAATGTGAAGCCGACCGTCTACGAAGAGCAGGGGATCAAGTTCATCGACCTTGAAGTGATGGCAGAGAACAGTTCGGCACAGGCGGACGGGAGCATCGCCAAGACCACGGCATCGACCTATTCCGTCCTGTTCGACGGTGAAGAGACCGTCATCGGCGGGCTGTATTTCACCAGTGAAGAAGTGACGCGCGGCGGTATCCCGATCCTGAAGGACCTACCGTGGTGGGTCTTCGGTTTGAAATATGTCTTCGGATTCGATCAGACCTCGGAGATCACCCGGGAACTCATCATCCTGATCAAAGCGGATATCATCCCGACCATCGAAGAACGTGTGGCCACTGCTGCACAGCGCAGGGGTATCAATCCTATTGAAGAAGCGCAGAAAAGAAACGTCAACGAGATAGAACGTCTGAAACCGAAGAAATAATCATCGGTGCGTTGTGTCACAGTTTTCGTCTCATCATTGCAGTACGATGGGACGAAATTCTTTTTTTTAGATTTCCCTCGAAGGTATCCTATGAAAATCTGGAAACGTATTCCGGTCAGCGTACTGCTGATCCTCTCCCTCGGTATCTTCTCCTGCGAGGACCCGAACGGTCCCGGTTCCGAGTTCACCGTTACGGTCACCGGGAAAGTGGTCCGGCTGCTCAACCCGAGCGGAATCGACAGCGTTGTGGTGACGCTGCAAAAGCCGTTCAAGCGGGACACGACTGCATTCGACGGCGCGTTCGAGATCTCCGGACTTTCCAAAGAGGACAACGACATCACGACCACGGTCACGTTGTCCCATCTCGGTCTGGCTTATTATGATACCACCTATGAGGTCGTCTACAGCAGAACGAACAATTCCATCGAGCTTGGTGAGATCAAGATGCGCGGGCGTTCCTCGTCCCTGGATAGTCAGGTGACCGGCCGTCCCTCATTCCGCCCCAAAGTTCTCACGTTCGTCCGTTCGACCTTCCCGCTGATTTCCATCAAAGGTGCCGGGAATGATATCACCAGTCTCACGTTCGAAGTGCGGGACTCGGTGGGGAATCCGGTCGATGCGAACAATAAAGCACTGGTACGATTCTCCGTCATCTCTGCTCCGGATGCCGACGTCTCCCTCAACAGGACCTCTGTTGTGACGAATACCATCGGGCAGGTCGTTGTTCAGCTCTCTGCCGGTAAGCGGGCGGGTATTGCACAGGTGCAGGCAGTCTATATCGATACGGTCCGTGCAGATACCGTGAAATCTCCGGTGGTCTCCGTGACCATCGCCGGCGGTCTGCCGGTCGCCAGCCGATTCTCCATCGGTTCGGCAAAGACCAACGTTCCCGGATTGGTGAAATACAATTTGCGCAACACCATCACCGCCATGGTCGGAGATACATTCGGCAACCCGGTCCAGCAGGGGACCGTGGTGTACTTCGAGACCACCGGCGGCATCATCCAGCCGTATTCCACAACGAATGCGGACGGGACACTCAGCACCGATCTGATCACTGCCAATCCTGCGCCGGACAGCGGAATCGCCATCATCACGGCCACGGTCGGAACGCCGGGTTCGCCGAGCGCCGCTCCGCGAATCGGGAAGGGGATCGTGGATGAATCGGTCATCATCAAAGGACTGCGCAGAAAATTGAAATCGGCATCACAGGATGGTGCAGATGCACCGAATGCTTCTTCCGCTCCTGCCGCCACCATCGTAAGGACACTCGCCGTTCTCTTCACCGGAGCACCGATCGTTCGCTCCGTCGATTCATCCTTCATCGTTCCGCCGCTCGGCTTCAAACAGATCCAGTTCACCGTGGCGGATCTGAACGGCAATCCGATGTCGCAGGGGACGAGCATCAAAGTGACCGGTGTCGGTCTGGACACGGTCGGTGCTGAACTGACCGGGGACCTGCTCTCCGTTCTCCCGGATACGTATGATCGTTCCTACACACGGTACACCGTGCTGCTGCGGGATAAGCGCACAAAGAACCTTAGCTCGAACATTCCGATCGGGATCACGGTGGAAGTGACCGGCGATAACGGGAACATCAAAAAGACATTCAATGGATTCCTGACGTCGGCATTGTCGGACAGCGGAAAGGTCGGCAGCATCGCCATCGTGAACGGCGGTACAGATTCGCTGGTGGCTGTCGGTGCCGGCTCGCCGAATTCGGTCGCGATCCAGGCCCGCGTACTGACGGCATCCGGTCTTCCTTCCGCGAACATCCCGGTCAATTTCAGCATCGTCCGTTCCGTTGATGGCGGTGAGTATCTCTCTTCCTCGACCGTGCTGACCAACAGCAGCGGTATCGCTTCGTCGACCCTCTTCAGCGGTATCCGTTCCGGTCTTGTGCAGGTGCAGACCTCGGTCCGGAAGGATTCCTTCTCTGTCTCTTCCGATATCAAGAATGTCTATATAAAGACCGGCAAGGTCACATCCTTGTCGCTGGTCTCATCCTCCGCTACCTCGTTGTCGGTGAAAGGGGGAGGAGGGATCGAGAACACAGTGTTGATCTTCGAAGCGAAGGATTCTCTGGGGAATACGGTGGATGGTTCGAATCCGACCGATGTGACCCTGACACTGCAGGGCGATACTGCCGGAGCGCGCATCAATCCTTCTGTCACCAAAACCGATCCTAATACCGGACGGATCACGACCATGCTCACGGCCGGTGTGCAGGCCGGCATCATCCAGGTAACGGCATCTTCCGGTACGATCAGTTCGTCAGCGGTGCAGATCGCCGTTGCGGGCGGACTGCCGTCGCAGTCGCAGTTCACACTCACCGTGCCGAAGAATAATTTCTCGACACTCACGGATAAATCTGTGGCGGTGTCCATCATCGCCGGGGATGCGTACGGGAATCCTGCGAAAGCGGGTACGCTCATCAATTTCAAGACGAACGGCGGTCTGATCGATGCCACGTCGGTGACGAACGGATCCGGCGGCGCATCTGCGAATCTGCAGATCGTCAATCCGCAGCCCCCGTCCGGTATCGCAACGATCGAAGCAAAGACCTTCGGCGCCGGCGGGATCCTTGTGCGTGACACGCAGACCGTGGTGTTCTCCCGTGAAGCGATCATCAGCCAGGTGGGCGGTCCGTTCGCTAACTTCGAGATCGAGGATGGCCTGTCCAGGACATTCCAATACACCGTTGCGGATGTGAACGGCAACCCGCTTGCACAGGGGAACAGCATCGTTGTGGAGGCATTCGGCAGCGGCGCTGCGAATGTGCTTTTGACCGGCGATATCAATGTGACAACGCAGGATATGAAGGTCGCCGGTATCGGGCGGACGCAATTCAGTTTCACCGCCCGCGATTCGGTGAAAGATGAGGGACAGGGTCCGAAGGTCCTCGGCTTCAACATTCGGGTCAACGGTCC
>JAVBYA010000475.1 GCA_030824295.1 Bacteroidota bacterium | reverse complement strand
CGGAGCTGACCGCCGGTTTCCGCTATACACAGTACATTCCCGTGAGCGGTATCGTCGGCGCGACGGATTTCCCGTTGGACAATGAAGTGAATATCAGCCTCGGACTGGACTTCGCATATTGATGAGGATGACGAACCGGATGGAACGTATGAGGAACATGCTGATTTGCCTCCTGCTGCTTGCAGGCGGTGCTGCCGCGCAAACCACCGACATCATCGTCGGCGCAGAAGCGGTCACATCGCTGCCGATCGGTTCGCTGGGGGACAGGTTCCTTCCAGCCGTCGGTCTGTCCGTTCATGCCGGTCAGCAAACGGATGATGATTGGACATTGCTGGGACGATTGGACAGGATGGAATGGAGCGAACTGAATACGGAGAAGCTTCAGAAGAGCATCGTCCGGCAGCAGGTCGGGTCCAAATCCGTCTATACGTTCCCTCTCCCGAAACTGTCCATGAAGCTGACGGCAACCGGACTCTCCGCAGTTGGTAAGTATAATCTTCTTCGCACCTCGTTCCTTGAATCCGATCTGCAGGTGGGATTCGGTTTCACGCACTGGAAGTTCGAGCGCGGGGCATATAACGATTCACTTGTGGCGGATTCGTCCGGCACGAAACTGACCGTCGGGCTTCTGAATGTCCCGTCCAACGTCCAAACCGATTGGAGCGGAACGGTCACTGCCGGTTTCAATGCCGACATCCGCTTGATCGAACCGGTCTGGCTGAATGCGGGAGTGCATTACACGCTCATCATCGGTGAACTGTGGCAGGCGCTCGCGCTGGACATGGAGAGCGTCAGCGGAATGCAGTTCATCGCCATCCGAACCGGCATCCACATCTATTTCTGACCGTGCGTCCGCCGTGCGGTCCTTTCACCTTAGCAACGGGACCATCGTGAATTTTCGCATCCTTTCATTCTTCCTGCTTCTCTCACTCTTCGTTCCGGCATCGGCAAAGGATACCGAAGCGATCCGCGGCGTTTGGCTCACCAATGTGGACAGTGACGTCCTGCTCTCGCGCGCAAGCATCGATCGGGCGGTGGAGCATTGCGCCTCCATCGGCATCAATACCATCTTTGCTGTCACCTGGAACAAAGCGATGACCACGTATCCCAGTGCTGTGGTGCAGAAGGTCACCGGAAGGGCGATCGATACGCTGTATACGGGACGCGACCCGCTGAAGGAACTCATCGAGTCCGCCCATCGCCGCGGCATCAAGGTCATCGCGTGGTTCGAGTTCGGATTCTCTTCCTCCTATAAACTGAACGGCGGAACGCTGCTGCAGGCTCGTCCGCATTGGGCCTCCATGAATGCCGAAGGGAAGCTGGTGACCAAGAACGGATTCGACTGGATGAATGCATTCCATCCGGAAGTGCAGGACTTTCTGCTGGCGATGGTGCTGGAAGTGGTGCGGAACTATGACATCGACGGTGTGCAGGGTGACGACCGTCTTCCGGCAATGCCGTCCGAAGGCGGATACGATGCATACACCGTTGCACGGTATCGGAACGAGCATGCCGGGAACAAGCCGCCGGTCAACCATAAGGATCCGGCATGGATCCAATGGCGTGCGGACATCCTGAACGCGTTCATGAAACGGATGTACACGGAAGTGAAGGCGATCAAGCCGGATGTGACCGTAGCGATGGCACCGAGCGTCTATCCCTGGAGTAAAGAAGAGTACCTGCAGGATTGGCCGACCTGGCTGCGGAACGGCTGGGTCGATCAGGTGATCCCGCAGATCTACCGGTATAAATTGGAGCAATATGTTGCTACGCTGGATGAGATACGGGCGTCACAGATCGAGAAGGAAAAAATGGATAGGTTCACTCCGGGACTGCTGCTGAAAGTGGGGGAATATCACCCGTCACAGGATTTGCTGAGCGCCATGATCAGCGAGAACCGGAAACGGGGTGTGCAGGGGGAGGTCTACTTCTTCTACGAAGGACTGAAATACTATCCTGAATTCTTCCGGAATCTTTATACCGACAAAGCGAAGTTCCCGCCACTCTCCAACTGAACGGAAGGAATCTGTTGAAAACGATCGTCACCATCATCACACTCCTGTGCTTCGTCGTCACTGCCGGCGCTCAGCAGAAGAACGAACTTCGTGCCGCCTGGCTGACGAATGTGGACAGCAACGTCCTCTCCAGCGATGCCAATATCACCGAAGCGATGGACTATCTCGCGTCCATGGGCATCAATGTCATCTTCCCGGTCGTCTATAATAAGGGATACACGCTCTATCCCAGCAGCGTGATGAGCGGACTGTTCAACGCACCGGTCCTGCCGGGCTCTCCGTTCGTGAACCGCGATTTCCTGGACCGCGTGGTGATCGAAGCACACCGCAACGGTATCGAGGTCATTCCATGGTTCGAGTTCGGGTTCTCCACATCGTACAGCCTGAACGGCGGACATATCCTGGCAAAGTTCCCCTCCTGGGCATTGAAGGATGTCGCAGGGAATCTCGTGGTGCATAACGGATTCGACTGGATGTCCCCGCTCAATCCCGGTCCGCAGGAGTTCATGCTCTCGCTGATGACGGAAGTGATGGACAAGTACGATGTGGACGGGATCCAGGGGGATGACCGTCTTCCGGCGATGCCGGCGGCCGGCGGATACGATTCTGCCACCGTTGCATTGTACAGTTCAGAGCATCTGGGAGGTACACCGCCGAACGATTATAATAATACCGCATGGAAGCAATGGCGCGCCGGGAAACTGACCGTTTATCTCTCCCGCATGCGCGATTCCGTGAAAGCACGCGGCTCCCATATGATCCTCTCCGTCTCGCCCGCGCCGTACTACTGGGGATATAATCAGCTGCTGCAGGATTCTAAAACGTGGGTGCAGTTGGGACTGCTGGATAACATCGTCCCGCAGCTCTATCAATACAACATGGCGGATTTCAATTATGCCATCAATACCACCTGGACGGATGTGGGACAATTTGCGCCGAAGGTCTTCACCGCCGGCATTCTGGCAAAAGTGGGATCCTATGTCGTCGATACCACCTTCCTCGGACAGATGGTGAATGCCGGAAGGACCAAAGGAGTGAACGGCGAATGCTTTTTCTTCTATGAAGGACTCCGCGCCAATTCCAACCGGGTCGGCAATTATCTGAAGAACAAATTCTACCAGGAACCGGCGCTCGTGCCGTACCGGAACGGGAAAGTGTGGCGGCCGAAAGCGTCCATCGTCAACGAGATCGATGCATCCGTACAGAAGACCGGCACGTGGAGCGAATACCTTATGAAAGGATTCACCGGGTCCGTCATCCGCACGTCGGATACGGCAGCACCGGCAGAAGTACGCTATCAGTTCCCGGTCCAGTACACGGCGTATTACGACGTGTACACGTTCCGGACGCCGAATACACCGTGGACGCAGAAGGCGCGGTATACGCTGTACGGCGACAGTGATTCGTCCGTTGTGCTGGTCGATCAAAGCGACCTGACAAAGAAAGGTTGGTACAAACTCGGTACGGTGATGCTCAGTGCCGGAACGAAGACCGTCCTGCGGCTCGACAACAGTCTGCTCGAATCCGGGAAGTTCCTGGTGACCGATGCGGTGATGCTGATGCTCAACCGGAAGCTCTCGCCGGATGTTGTCGTCAGCGTGGGGAAGTTGCCGGAAACGGCCGATGCCGACCCCCGGGAGTTCTCCCTCTTTCATAATTATCCCAATCCGTTCAATCCGGAAACGACCATCCGATATCGCCTTGCCCAGCAGGAACGCGTTACGCTGACGGTGCATGATATCCTCGGCAAAGAGATCGCCTCGCTGGTGTCTGCCGTGCAGCCTGCCGGTGAATACTCCGTCCGCTTCGATGCCGCTCAGGTCTCCTCCGGAACATATTTCTACACGCTCAGGACCGGTGCTTCGTCGGTCACCCGCAGAATGCTGCTCATCAAATGATCCCATCACCGAACAGGCGCAGCAGAAAGAGATTCAGAGAAGCATTCACTGCCTCGCTGCTTCTGCTGCTGTTCCTGCCGTCGCTCATCGTGCCGCAGCGGCTGAAGGAATTCCGTGCGGTGAAGATCACGAATGTGGACAGCAACATCCTCTTCACCGACCAGAACATCGCAGATGCGATGACGTATCTTGCATCGATCGGCGTGAACATCATCCTTCCGGTGGTATGGAACGGCGCCTACACGCAATATCCCAGTCATGTGATGGATAGTCTGTTCGGAGTGCCGATCCATTCGCAGTTCGCCGGACGTGATCCGCTGCGCCGGCTCGTCATTGAAGCGCACCGGGTCGGCATCGAGGTCTATCCCTGGTTCGAGTACGGCTTCGCCGCATGGTACTCCGGCAGCGGACCCGCCACCGGCGGA
>JAVBYA010000337.1 GCA_030824295.1 Bacteroidota bacterium | reverse complement strand
GGCTTTTCCGCTTCACGGAATTGAACGGCGTCGCCGCCGGCATGGCGATGGTCGGTCCTTCGATCTTCACAGAGGTCGCATTCTGCAATTCATACGTTTCAGAACCGTTGATGGAGGGGAAACCGTTGCTCCCAACGACCGCAAAACCGTTGATGAAGGTAACATTCGAGTTCAGTGTGATCCCAAAGAAGGTTTCGAAGGCGGCTTTGGTGGTATTCCGGGCGATCACAACATATCCGCCGGGAGGGATGACCGTCCCTGCCGGGATGGTGATCGTCAAAGCGGCATTCGCCTGCACTATTTTATAGCCCGAAATATCGAGCGATTGGGCTGCCGCAAATGCGGTAAGAACGACGGTAAGGAGAGCAGTGGCAAACAATTTCATCATTGTTCCTTTTGAGTGAGTGGAATGATTAAAAATAGGAAAAATATTTCGAGAAACATATGATTGAATTGTTATTGATACCAAAGGGGAAAAGTTGATTGCTGTATGAAAATACAGTAACTTTCCCGCTATGACACCGATTCTTCTCTCACCGCCGAATCAACTGACGCTCCTGCGCATCCTGCTGACACCGGTGTTCCTCTATTATTTGTTCTCCCCCGATCCGTTGGATAAGCAGATCGCTCTCGGCATCTTCCTGTTCGCGGCAATCACCGATTGGTACGACGGGTATGTCGCACGCCGGTGGGGTTTCATCACCCGCTGGGGGAAGTTCCTCGATCCGTTAGCGGACAAAGTGCTCACCTCCGCCGCATTCTTCTCCTTCATCGTCTTCGGTTATGCCGAAGCATGGATGGTCTGGGTCATCGTCGTCCGTGATTTTGCGATGACCTTCCTTCGCGGCTATGCGGAATGGAAAGGGACCACCATCAACACCAGCGGCTTCGCGAAGACGAAGACCTTCTTCCAGCTGGTGGTCATCTACCTCTTCCTTGTCAATTACATCGTCCGCACATCGGATCCGCTCAATGCGGAATTCGGTTGGTTCTTCGATATTGTTGCGACAGACAGCATCAAATATCTGCTGATGCTCATCACCACATTCCTCACCGCCCTCACCGGCGTGATGTATCTTCATACCAATTGGCCGGTCATATCGACACTTTTCACAGGAAAAACCGATGGAACAGCAACAGAACAGTAGCGAAGAAACGCCGAAGAGCGTCGGGTTGTGGACCAAGATCATCGGTTCCGGCTTCTATACCGGATTCGCTCCCGCTGCATCCGGTACGTTCGGCTCCATGGCCGGACTCGTATTCGTACTCATCCCCAACTTCACTCTCCCCGAGGTCATCATTCCTGCGACGATCGTCCTGTTCTATCTGGGCGGTCGTGCGGCGGAATCAATGGAACAAGTGTACGGACAAGATCCGAGCGAAGTGACCGTCGACGAGATCGTCGGCATGTGGATCAGTCTCTGGTTCGTTCCGCTCACCTGGCTGAACATCGCACTGGCATTCCTCATCTTCCGTGTACTGGACATCCTCAAACCGTATCCTGCCGGTGAATTCGACAAGAAGTCCGGCGGCTGGAACATCATGCTGGACGATGTCATCGCCGGCATGTACACCAACATCATCATTCAGATCGCCTTGCGCGTGAACCTGTTCTGACCCATGACCGCTGAGATCATCACGATCGGCGATGAACTGCTCATCGGCCAGATCATCAATACCAATCAGGCATACATCGCGGAACGGCTCAACTCCGTCGGCATCGACTGCCGCCGCATGACCACCGTCGGGGACGATGCCGCAGAGATCACTGCTGCGTTCACTGCCGCGTTCGACCGCGCTCAGGTCGTCTGCATCACCGGCGGACTCGGTCCCACCCACGACGACATCACCAAAACGCTCGTCTGCGAATTCTTCAACACCGATCTTGTCATGCACGAACCGACGCTCGAGCATATCAAAGCACTAGCGCAGCGGAGGAACATCACGCTCATCCAAAGCAATCTGGACCAGGCACTCGTTCCGCGGAACGGTACGGTCATCCCGAATCCGGTCGGCACCGCTCCCGGCATGCTGCTGGAACGCGATGGACGGATGTTCTTTGTGATGCCCGGTGTACCGTACGAGATGAAGGAGATGCTGGACAATTGGATCCTCCCTTTCCTCCGGGAACGGCGGACCGGCACCGTACTGCTGCACCGCACACTCAAGAGCACCGGCATCGGCGAATCGATGCTCGCACATCAGATCGGCGATATCTCTTCCGTGATCGGCACCGACGGCAGCGTCACGCTCGCATTCCTTCCGAACCCTATCGGTACCAAAATGCGCATCACCGTCAAAGGGACGGACGAAGCGGCGGCCCAAGCAAAATTACTGCATGCTGAATCGGTGCTCCGTGAGAAGGCAGGTCAATACATCTATTCCGATGATGAGAAGGACCTGGAGCATGTCATCGGTCAGCTGTTGAAGGAACGCTCCCTCACCCTCGCCACTGCGGAATCATGCACCGGCGGCGCCATCGCGCACCGCATCACGAATGTTCCCGGGAGTTCCGGATATTTTCTGGGAGGTTTCGTCGTTTATCACAACGACATGAAGATGAAACAGCTTGGTGTCCCGCAGCAGACCATCGCTGACCACGGCGCTGTGAGCAAAGCGGTCGCCGAGGCGATGGCCAGCGGAGCCCGCACTGCTTCCGGCGCACACATCGCACTCTCCGCCACCGGCATTGCCGGACCCGACGGCGGAACGCCGGAGAAACCGGTCGGACTCTGCTGGCTTGGGTACTCCGATGCGGAATCGACCTTCGCAATGAAATTCTCCTTTGGTGATAATCGGATCCGTTTCAAGGAACGCGCAACTCAGGCGGCGCTGGAACTGCTCCGCAGGAAGCTGCTGAAGATGACGTGATGCGATATTTATAACGGACGTTGATACAGCACCGGAACATTCCGGTGCTTTTTTTATGCCGCAACGGTCATATCGCGGCATCTCAAAAAGACCTAAAACAGGCCGAATTCAATGATTCTTCTGTCCGAGTGATTTTTCTGTAAATTCTCCTTTTAATTAATGGTGTAAATATTTACATTAAAATTAGAGACTGAAAAAGCAAGGTATTTCCTCATCGGACAAGAGAACCGGCTTGATTTCCGGACCGTAAATAATTTCATTGTATTACTTTTTTAACTCTATATTTCTCTAATACTAAAAGGACAGAACGCCATGGCCGAAGACAAAGAAGCAAAAGTACAGGCACTGAAGGTTGCCATCGAACAGATCGAAAAGCAGCACGGGAAGGGCTCCATTATGAAGCTCACCGATGGTCCGATCATGAAGATCGACGCCATCTCCACCGGTTCCATCTCGCTGGATACCGCACTGGGCATCGGCGGCGTACCGCGGGGCCGTGTCATCGAGATCTATGGACCGGAATCGTCCGGTAAGACCACCATCTGTCTGCACATCATTGCCGAAGCACAGAAGACCGGCGGCATCTGCGCCTTCATCGATGCGGAACATGCGCTGGATACCGGCTACGCCCGCAAGCTCGGCGTGGATACCGCAGGACTCCTCCTCTCCCAGCCGGAATACGGCGAACAGGCGCTGGAGATCGTGGAAACACTCGTGCGCAGCGGCGCGCTGGATGTTGTCGTCATCGACTCCGTTGCAGCATTGACCCCGCGTGCGGAGATCGAAGGCGAGATGGGCGACCCGACCATGGGTGTCCATGCCCGCCTCATGTCCCAGGCATTGCGGAAACTCACCTCCGCCATCTCCAAATCCAAGACCATCGTCATCTTCACCAACCAGCTCCGCATGAAGATCGGCATCATGTTCGGCAATCCGGAAACGACCACCGGCGGCAATGCGCTGAAGTTCTACGCCTCCGTCCGTATGGACGTCCGCCGCATCGAAGCGATCAAGGACGGCACGAACATCATCGGTAATCGGACCAAGGTGAAGGTCGTCAAGAACAAGGTCGCTCCGCCGTTCAAGGAAGTTCAGTTCGACATCCTCTATAATGAGGGGATCTCGAAACTCGGCGACCTGATCGACGTGGCAGTGGAACACAACATCATCAATAAGAGCGGTTCGTGGTTCTCATACAAAGAGGAACGGATCGGTCAGGGCCGCGATTCCGTGAAGGCGTTCCTCATCGGCAACGATGCGCTCGCCAAACAGATCGATACCGAGGTCCGCGTGAAGCTGGGCATCATGGGAGAAGCTCCGGCGAAGGCCGAAGCGGAAGAGAAACCGGCGAAAGAATCGAAGAAAGCAAAATAACCGGACGGTGACATCCGGCAGTGATGCCGGATGTCACGGAATGACGTATGATCATCACGAAGATCGAGCGGCAAAAAAGGAACAAGACCCGTTGTTCGGTCTTCGTGGATGACCTCTACGCGTTCAGCGTCA
>JAVBYA010000263.1 GCA_030824295.1 Bacteroidota bacterium | reverse complement strand
GGTCGGCGCGCCATAGTTTCCGCTGGTGGTCTGGGACAAACTGTAGCTCAACCGGTAGGACCAATCCTCGTGCGTGACCGTTTCGAACGTTGCTTCAAAACCGACGGTCGAACCGAACGCGTTATTGGCATAGGTCGAATAGAAGAATAACTGAGCATTATTGCTGGCGAACCCTGCCGGCTGATTCCGGCTGCCGGTATAGGCGGCGATACGCTGCGTGCCGACCTGCGAACTCCGGTCATTATAATAGAGGACGATGTCGCTCCGGTATTTGTCACCGATCGCCTGCTGCAGACCGAACTCATAGTTGATGGTCTTCTTCGGTTCCAGGTCCGGATTGGCGATCCCCTGCCAGCCGACCCACGTCTTCTTGGAGAGCGCCTGACTGAAGATCGGCATGGAAGTGAAATGTCCGTACTGCACACGGAACGCAGTGCTCACCCCGATAGGGAACGACAGTCCGAGGCGCGGCTGAAGAATGAACTTCGTCTCCGAATCACGCGTGTCCGGATTCCCGGTGGCGCCGAGCGGACCGTCCGTACCGGGATAGAGATAGTTGAACCGGTCGACCGGCACCTGTGTGTTGTAGCTGTACGCTTCGGCGCGGAGACCGATGTTGGCGATCATCCCTTCGTACTCCATCTTGTCCTGCACATACATCGAAACGTTGAACGGGAATGCACGGAAGTATTCTGCGAATCCGTTCCGCGCCACAAAGGAGTTCGCCTGGAAACTGGAGTTGACGCCATTGTTGATCATGTCCAGCACCTGCACGGTCATGCCGGTCTTCAGCAGATTGGTCTGACTCACCTGGTTCGTGTAGTCGACCTTCATGCTGTACGACTCCGTCCGGCTGTCCTGATAGTAGTTGGTGGAGAAACTGAACGGCGCGCGGAAATATTGCTCGTCCCACCAGAGTCCATCCTTCAGCACACTTCCGGAACCATCCGTGAGACTATCCAGCCGGTCCACTTCCAGTCCGAACCCCGCAAGATAGCGGAACGGAATCTCGTACTTCTCCTGCTGATGGAACAATGTCACATCGACGAACGACGTGGTGTTGAACGTGTGCACCCAATTGAGGGACTGCGCAGTGGTCAGCTCGTCGCGGACCGGGTCGATGCCGAGCAGATATTTTGTGGAGACACCGGGAGGTGTGAACGCGAGACCGGACCAGCGGATATCGTCCGAACCGGACCAGATGCCGCCGGTGTACGCCTGATAGCTTCCCATCAGTTTGATCTTGTTGTTCGGTGCGGGCTGGTAGGTGACGTTCAGGATGTAATTCTGCAGCACCTGGACCTTCTCCGGCGACGGAAGGCGGGTGGGATTCTGTTTGTATTCTCCGGAGAAGAAGAAACGGAGAAGGTTCGGGTCCCTGCCGAGCGGACCGCCGAAACCGAAGAGGTACCGCGTGTATGCATACTTCCGGTAGTCGTACACACCGAGCACATTCCCATCACCCGGCGTGTGGTTCTTCAGCCATACATCGTACGCCCAGCGAAGTTCCCTCTCCGCCAGTTGTTCGAAATTCTGTGCAGCGACGGTGTCGTGCGCTTTGTTGTCCCGTCCTTTCACCGCCTCCAGATAGTTGTACCCGTAGCGGACATCCAGATTCAGGTCGCGGACCAGTGAGTTCCAGTTCGCCTTCCAATAATCGAAGTTCCCCCATGTCTGCCATTCGAAGTTGGACTTATCATAGAGATACGTGTCATAATGGTATTGTCCTGCAGGACGGTATTCCACGCGCATCTCTCCGGTGAATTTCGGTGCTCCCTCCTTCAGTGCCACTTTCATCACACCGGCCTGGGCATTCCCGTATTCTGCGGAGAATCCGCCGGTGATCAACTCCATCTGCTGCACGCCGAGCGGGTTCACGTCCATCTTCCACGAGTTGTTCGCCTTGTCCGTGCCGAATGTTCCGGGAGCACTGGTGTTGGAAGTGAGCTGCTCCACGCCGTTGATCTGTACGTTCACTTCATAGTTGCCTGAGCCGCGCACGGAGTACTCACCTGATGCGGATTTCTGCACGCCGGCGGAAAGACTCAGCGCTCCGCGCAATCCTTCAATGGGAGCGGAAGCGATCTGCGCCACATCCATCGTGGTGGAGGTGGAGGTGCGGTCCTTCACCACCGGAGGGCGTGAGGCAGTGACGACCACCTGATTCAACTCGATGGAGGCATCCACCATGCTGAAATCCGCTCTGGTCGTCCGGTCGATATTGATGGCAACATTGGTCTGCAGCACCGTCGCATATCCGAGCAGACTGGCCTGCACGGTATATGTACCAGGGGGAATATTGAGGATGGAATAGCGTCCTTCGATGTCCGTCACTGCACCGAGCGGTGTACCGACGATGACCACATTCGCGCCGATGAGCGCTTCTTTCGTGGCGGTCTCGATGACGGTTCCGACGAGCTTACTGGTCTGCGCGGTCAGCAGTCCTGTAAGGACCGGGACGAGCAGCAGGAGCAGTGATCGGAATCGCCGGACCATGGGGTTCTCTGGTAAAGAGGGATCGGTTATTGGTCGAACGGAGTTCGCTTCGCACAGGCGGAAGGAACCGGTTGAACACTAACGCTCCCGCCGCGGTGACGGGAGCGTCAGATGCAACTTACTTCAACAGCATCATCTTCTTGGTGACGGTCGCTTGCGGTGTGACGATGGAATAGAAATAGATCCCGCTCGGCATCCCCGCTGCGTTGAACACTTCCACATGCTTGCCGGAGGAACGGTACCCGTCCGCCAGCACCGCAACCTCGCGTCCGAGCATGTCGGTGACGGAGAGTTTCACGTACGACGGTGCAGCAAGGTTGAACGAGATGAGCGTGGAAGGATTGAACGGGTTCGGATAGTTCTGTCCCAGCATGAATTCCGCGGGACGCTGCGACGAAGAATTATTGTTTACGCCGACGGAGAGGTTCCGGAAACGGAAGACCGCACGCGCGTACCGGTCCGCAACATACGCGAACTTCATATCCTTGGTGATCGCCACATCGCTCGGTCCGGTCATCGGTGCACCGTTCGGGTCGGCCACATCCAGACTGTTCTTGCTCGGAAGATCATACAGCGGTTCCGCATTCACACCATCCACTTTGAATCCTTTCACCCAGCGCTTGGTGGAATCGACGCCCGCCACCCAGAGGATGCCGTTCGCATCCACCGTGATGCCGTACGGGAAGGAATTGATGAACGAGAGATAACCGGAGAAATCCGAAACGCGGTTGCCGGTGAAACCGATCGGCTGCACAGCCGTGCCGCCCGACCACACGGCGATACCGCCGGTGTTCTGGGAACTGGAGATGGAATTGCGCGACGTATAGAAGACGCTCTTGTTGTCATAGTAATCCGCATTCGGCGTCAGCGCCACATCGCGGATCAGATCGAGTCCGGCACTCTGCGGTCCGCCCGGTTCGGTCGTATTGCTGAAGATCGTATTGTTGTTCGTGTCGGGCAGATGCCAGGAACCGCGGGCCGATTTCTTGAACGTGTATCCGAAGTTGTACCAGCGGAAGGTGGTACCGAAATCGATACCGGTGATGACCATCGTATCGCGGCTGACGTCCATGCCGTTCAGATAGGAACCATATCCTGCTCCGGCGATCCCGAATCCGAACTTCTCCAGTTTGGTGGTATCGGCGTTCGGGAAGTAATAGTTGACCGCGACCGTATTCGGCTTGGTCTTGGGATACGGCTGGGAACCGATGACCATCACGTCATTATTGATGACCGCGATACCCCGCAGCGCGCCGACGAAACCGGTGGCGGTATCGGATTGACCGTTGTTGTCGAAATCGATGAACTTGGTGAAGACCGTGTCGCCGGGATTCGCATAGTAGATGGCATTGTGCGCACGGGCATCGTCCACTTTGGAGGAGATCACATACACACGCCCGTTCTTGTCCACCGTGCAGAGATACGGCTTCGCCGCCAGACTGTCCGCTACCGGGAAGGTGATGGCTTGCATATACGCCCACCCGCTTCCTTGTGCGGAGCCCTGCGAGGTTCCGAAGGCGAGTGCGGCGGTGATAATGATGAAAGTCGTTAGGATCCTGTTCATGCGGAACTCCCTGTTGGGTGATGTTTTCCTGGTTTCGGCGTATGGAACCGCTCCCTGGTCCGTCCTATAACACCCAAAACTGCCGATTATTCCCCTGAAGTTCAACTACATCATGGTGTAGTTTTCTTTCGCTGTCTAATTGTTTATTTTGGGTGCACTATTCCCTAGGTATCGACGCATGGAAATCCTCCAGGTGACCCTTGTGATCGCGTTCTTCGTGATCATGGCGGTCCTGATGTTCTTACGAAAACTGCCGGCGATCATCGCCCTCCCCATCATGGCGGTGCTGATCGCTGTGACCGGAGGCGTCTCCCTCTCCGA
>JAVBYA010000468.1 GCA_030824295.1 Bacteroidota bacterium | reverse complement strand
CACTTTACGATGACGCTCACCCGCTCCAAATTCGAGCAGCTGGTGGACGATCTGCTGAAGCGCTGCCTGACCCCGACCGAGAAAGCGCTGAAAGATTCCGGCTATTCCATCAATGAGATCGACGAAGTGATCCTCGTCGGCGGTATGACCCGTATGCCCGCCGTACAGGAACTGGTAAAGAAATTCTTCGGTAAAGAAGGACATAAGGGAGTCAACCCGGACGAGGTCGTCGCTATCGGCGCGGCCATCCAGGGCGGCGTTCTCGCCGGTGATGTGACCGACGTACTGCTGCTGGATGTGACACCGCTGTCGCTCGGCATCGAGACGCTCGGCGGCGTGATGACGAAACTCATCGACGCGAACACGACCATCCCGACCAAGAAGAGCGAAACATTCAGCACGGCAGCGGACAGCCAGACCTCCGTGGAGATCCACATTCTGCAGGGCGAACGCCCCATGGCGGTCGATAACCGCTCGCTCGGCAAGTTCCATCTTGATGGTATCCCTCCCGCACCGCGCGGTGTACCGCAGATCGAAGTGGCGTTGGACATCGATGCGAACGGCATGCTCTCTGTCTCCGCGAAAGACAAAGCGACGGGCAAAGAACAGAACATCCGCATCACTTCTTCGTCCGGTCTGAGCAAAGATGAAGTGGCCAAGATGAAGAAGGATGCCGAAGCGCATGCAGCGGATGACGCAAAGAAGAAGGAAGAGATCGAACTGAAGAACCAGGCCGACTCGCTCGTCTTCTCCACGCGCAAACAGCTCACCGAGCTCGGCGATAAACTCGATGCTGAGACGAAGGGGACCATCGAAGCGGCGGCGACCGCGCTGGAAGAGGCGATCAAAGCCAACGCCGGCATCAAAGAGAAGAAGGAATCGCTCGAGAAGATCTGGAACGATGCTTCCACCAAGTTGTACGAAGCAGCGAAAGCTGCCGGCCCGCAGCCCGGTGCCGATCCGAACGCCCAGCAGCAGCAACAGCAGCAGCAGGGCGGAGGTCCGGCCGACGGAGGCAAGAAGGTGGAGAATGCCGACTTCGAAGTCGTGGATGATAAGTAAATCATCCGGATTACGCAGAAAAACGGTCAGATCAGTGAAGGCGGGGTTGCTCCTCGCCTTTGCTGTCTCCGGCCCAACCGGCGGGACCTATTTCGCAGATTGCTGTCACGGTAAAAAGAGCGTACTTTACCACACCGCTCAACTGCAGCAATGTTCCAAGTCCATTGAAGGAGATGACGTATGAAAGTCCTATTCGCCGATAACTTACCTCAGCGCACGATCGAATCACTGGAAGCCGCCGGCATCCAGGTAGTGAACAAACCGAAGACCAAAGCGGAAGAATTGGTCTCCGTCATCGGTGATGCCGATGTACTCGTGGTCCGTTCCACCGAGGTCCACGCGGATTGTATCGCATCTGCATCGAACCTCTCTCTGATCGTCCGCGCGGGGGCCGGTGTGAACAATATCGATATGAAAGCAGCGAATGCCCGGGGTATCTACGTCTCGAACTGTCCCGGCAAGAACTCCATTGCTGTTGCGGAGTTGGCAATGGGACTGCTGCTGTCCATCGACCGCCGCATCCCGGACAATGTGACCGACCTGCGGAACGGGAAATGGAACAAGAGCGAGTATTCGAAAGCGGACGGTATCTTCGGCAAGACCGTCGGTGTGGTGGGCACAGGACAGATCGGGAAGGAATTCATCCGCCGCGCGCAGGCGTTCGGAATGAATGTGATCGCCTGGTCCAGATCATTGACGCAGGAGAAGGCCGATGCTCTCGGTGTGCAGCGCGCCGCCTCGCTGCAGGAACTCTTCCCGCAGTGTGACGTGATCTCGGTGCACCTGGCATTGAAGCCGGAGACGAAGAAACTGATCACAAGGGAGTTGATCGCATCGATGAGACCGAAAGCGATCTTCCTGAACACATCGCGCTGGGAAGTGGCGGACGAACAGGCGCTGACCGAAGCCGCGGGCAATGGGGCTATCCGCATCGGTGCGGATGTCTTCTCGGGCGAACCGGAGGATAAGACGTCACCGTTCACCAATCCGCTGGCGGCATTGCCGAACGTATACGGAACGCATCATATCGGTGCCTCCACGGAACAGGCGCAGAACGCGATCGCGGATGAGACCGTTGCCATCATCCGTCAGTATGCTGAGCGGGGGACGGTGAAGAACTGGGTGAACAAGGCGAAGTCCACCCCCGCGAAGTTCCAACTGGTGGTGCGGCATTATGACAAGCCGGGCGTGCTGGCGAACGTCTTTAACGAACTCAAGTCGGCAGAGATCAACATCCAGGAAGTGGAGAATCTCATCTTCGAAGGGACGATGACCGCCAGCTGCACATTGAAGCTGGAAGGACGGCCATCAGCGTCAACGTTGAGTGCCATCACTGCCCGCAATCACGAGGTCATTCAGGCGCAGTTGGTCGAGCTATCGTGACCATTCATGCAGGGCGGTGCGCAGCATCGCCCTGTGCTTCCCTCTTCGCGGACGAATAACGGAAAGGTTCCTATGCTGATCGATATCATCGTCTGGGTCGTGATCCTTGCATTGGCGGCTGCGTTGCTCTGGGCCATCGTCAATGGGAAGATGTCGGACTCCGGGAGTTTTGCCGCGACCTCTGTTTTTGCCGATATGCAGAACCAGGAGAAACGGAATGCGATGGAGACCGTCATGGAAGAGAAGGCAGGGAAGAAACGGTTCGGACAAACGAATGAGAATGAGTCTGAGTCCGGAAAAAAATAGAATACTTCAATCATACACAAAGGGAACCATGACCATCCTCCGCATCGTGCTGCTTGCCGCATTGTTCGTCTCACCGCTGATGGCGGAGAAATATCCAACGCAGGTGAAGAAATCCGTCACCTTCCTCTTCTCCCGCGATACCGCCAACCGGCTTGCAGTGCAGGGAACGGGTTTCTTTGTTCTGATGCGGACGGATCAGGGGAACGACACGGCCACGTTCGGGTACCTGGTCACAACAAAAAAAGCGCTTCAGCGGAGCACCGGTGAGTATCTGGATACGATGTATATCCGCATCAACAGGAAGGATGGATACTCGGATACACTGCTCGTACTGTTGACGGTGAATGGTGAGCGGAGGTTCTTCCCGCATCCCGATTCCACCGTGGATCTTGCGGTGATCCCGGCATATCCGGACCTCAACAGGTACGATATCCTGTACATCCCTGCCTCGATGGTCGTTGCTGCGGATTATTTTGAGAAGGAGAAGGTGACCGAAGGGATGCCGCTCTTCCATGTGGGGATATTCAATGAGCATATCGGGGTTTTCAGGAACATTCCTGCAGTACGCTTCGGCAGCATCGTGCAGTTCAGCGAAGAAAAGTACCGGTGGAACGGTGTGCTGACCGAATTCTATGTGATGGAACCGGGATCCTCCTCCGGCAGTGCCGGAGCTCCGGTCTATCATTATGCGGAATCTGCAAAAGACACCGGGGGTACGGTGCGTCCTGCACGGCTTGCGCTCTGCGGTATCGTTGCGGGGAGTTTCCGGGAAGGTGCGCACGGCCGGGACGCTGCACGTGTCATCCCCTCCTATAAATTGAATGAATTACTGATGGCACCGGCAGTCATTGCGGAACGGGATAAAGAATTCCTCCGGATGCGGAACGAGCGAGAGAAGAAATAATCGACAACCGAATGAATATGAACTTCAATAAATTCACCATCAAATCCCAGGAAGCGGTCCAGAACGCACAGGAGATCGCTTCATCCTACGGAAATCAGTCCATCGAGCCGGAGCATCTGCTTGCGGCGCTCATACAGGATGCGCAGGGCATCGTCACACCGCTGCTGCAGAAGCTCGGTGTGAACGTGAACTACGTGAAGATCAAGATCAACGATGCCATCGAGCGCCTCCCGAAAGTGAGCGGTGCGCAGCAGTACGCCTCGAATGCGATGCAGAGAATGTTCGAACAGGCGCAGAAGGAAGCGGAACTGCTGAAAGATGAATACATCAGCACGGAGCATCTGCTGCTGGCATTGATGGACCAGAAAGAGAACGGCGGAGTGAAGCTGCTGGCGGATCAGGGCGTGACGAAGGATGGTCTGCTGAAAGCACTCAAGGAGGTCCGCGGGACCCAGCGGGTGACCGACCAGAATCCGGAGGACAAGTTCCAGTCGCTGCAGAAGTTCGGCCGCGACCTGAACGAACTGGCGCGCAAAGGGAAACTCGATCCGGTCATCGGCCGTGAGGATGAGATCCGCCGTGTGCTGCAGGTCCTGTCGCGCCGGACGAAGAACAATCCCGTGCTGATCGGCGAACCGGGCGTAGGGAAGACCGCCATCGCCGAAGGATTGGCGCACCGCATCATCTCCGGTGATGTACCGGAGAACCTCCGTTCCAAACGGATCATCG
>JAVBYA010000204.1 GCA_030824295.1 Bacteroidota bacterium | reverse complement strand
GGCACCGCTTCGGAACGAAGGACCGGCGGCGATGAGAATACCGTGCATCTCAGGAGAATCGCTGTCATACCCGTGACTGCCGCGGCCGTAATTCAGCAGATCGCCGGAAGAGACGGTGGTCGGAAGGATCGACCAGCCGGCCTTGGCGAAGACCATCACCGGCGGGATGTGGGTGTTCCTGGAGAACCGATAGGATGCCGGAATGTCCTTTTTCAGAAACACCTCCGCATGAAGAGAGAGCGAGTCACGCAGTTTCCGGGCAAGGATGGAATCCGTGCCGTCGAGCGACTCCACTCCAACCATCGTGCCGTTCCATTGTGTGCGGTACCGTTCGCCGGCCAGGATGTGGTCGATACTCACGGTCCGTTCCGGAACGATCTCGGACATGCCATGATCGGAGACCACGATGATGTTCGTACGGTCCGCGATCGAGAGGCGGCGCAAACCGTCGATGAGGGACCGAAGCGATGAATCGACCTGAGCGATGGCATTGTTCACTTGTGACGATGCAGGACCGGACTGATGCCCGTGGGTATCGACCGCATCGAAGTACAGCAGAATGAGATCAGGGCACTGCTGTTCCGGCAGTGCGAGCCAGCGAAGCACTCCGGTAACCCGAAGAGGATACGGGCGCTGGTGTTCATAGAACTCATACATCTGCGGACGGCGCAGTTCATCGCTCAGTTCGCTCCCCGGCCAGAAGTAGCTGGCGGTGATGCGTCCGGCTTTCCGTGCCGTCTCCCACACTGCTTCACCGGTGTACCACCGGGGATCGCGGACCTCGACCGTGTCACTGATGCGGAAGCGTCGTCCGGCGGTACGGTCCCAGAAATCGTTCTGGATGATACCATGGTCCTCCGGATACATTCCGGTGACGATGGCAAGATGGTTCGGGAAGGTCTTGGTCGGATTGACCGGCTGAAGGGATGCGGCGGAGGCACCCGCACGGCGGAGCGAATCGAGCGTGGGGGAAAAACCGCGGTCAACGTAATCCCAGCGGAAACCGTCGAAGGAGATGAGGATAGTGGAACGTTTGTTCTGTGCAGTGGCGGGAGTGAATTGCAGCACACACAATAGAACAATGATCGATCGCAGCATATCAATCACTCAGGGGAAGTGTGATAGTAAAGAGCGCAGATACCGTTATTTATTCATGCGTAAATACCCGAACGCCCCGCACATTGCGGGGCGTTCGGTACCTACATGTCTATTGACTTAGAAAGAATAGCGCATGCCTAATTGCATCTGATACCGGGACAGAATATCATTCGGCTGACGCGGATCGACAGGATTGGTGTACACATATCTCGCCGTGTTGGTCGCAGCATCGAATGAATGATAACGGAACAGATTTGCACTTTGGTTGGGCACTTCTTTCACGTGGCCGTTTTCTTTATCGATCAAGTTCATCACGTTCAGAATATTGAAATAGACTTCCAATTTCTGTCCCATGAACCCGACATGCTGCGTTACGCGGAAATCCAGTTGGTATGACCACGGCTCCACAGCGCCGGCACGTTCAGCGAATTTTCCCTTGTTCTCTTTCAGATATTCATCATTGTCGATGAACTTGAAGAGATTCGTATAGGCGACATCAGTCTTCGCCAGAACGGTTCCGGAGGAAGTGACCAGCGTGATATCGTTGATATCCTCAGGGATATAGGCGAGATCGTTTCCGTTGGCACCATCACCGTTCACATCACCATCCACCACATACGAAAATCCGCGACCGGATTGAGCATTGAAGAAGAAGCCGACATCCGTTGCGAGGTCCTCATTCCAATCATAGGTATATGATACGGACAGATAGAACCGATGATCACGATTCCAGATGGAGTTGGTCAAGACCGCTTCGTTCGGGTTGGTAGAGATCGGGTTGAAACGCCACTGGGAGAATGCCTGAGCTGAGGCACCGCTGTTGATATCCTCCGATGAATTGAACACATATCCGCCGGTGAAGTCGATATTATCTTCAGCACCGGTCCTGTTCAACTGCAGTGAATAGCTGGACTGACCCCCTTGATCGGTATTCTTCAGGTACATAACGCTGGTGAAAGTGTTATTGATGTTGCGGTTTGCTGATGATGTACTGTAAACCGGACGGCCTTCGTTCCCTACGGTATCCACAACTCCCTTGAGGTTGATGTTCTGATACGTCACCTCATTCAACGTCTTCGCCATAATGACCTCTGCCGTTGCTGTCATATCCATAGGCAATTTTTGATCGACAGACAGACTGTAACGCAGGATCGAAGGATTCTTGAAGTTCGGATCCGTGATATCGATCTCGTAGGTCGTCGTTGCAGAAAGACCTGGCGTTCCCGGTCCGGGCTGCGCGAATGGGTTTGCAGAGAATGCCGGAGTGCCGGTCAAGCGGCCGTACTCCACACCGGTATTACCATATTGATTGGAGACCCACACATACGGCACACGTCCTGAGAAGATACCTGCACCGCCGCGGATCTGCGTTGTCCGTTCATCATCCAGAGTATAATTAAATCCAAATCTCGGGGATAATTGAACGTAGGTCGCCGGAACCTTATCGGTGGCGATGTCGAACCCTCTCGGTCCGAACGTTGAATCGACCTTGTAATTGTATGCCGGTTTCACAGTGTAGGTGGGAATGTCAAAACGGATACCACCATTCAACCGGAGATTTGCATCGACCTGCCATTCATCCTGGATATAGCCTCCGTACGTGATGGCCGTCCATTTGATCGCATAGGTATTATCGCCATTCAGAGAGTATTGATACTCATACGAACCCGATTTCACGAGCCCGTTCTCCAGATGATACAGCGAGGTGAAGCGGTACGTTCCGAAGTTGTTCGGAAGGAACAGATTGCGGAACGAGAAACTTTCCAACCGCAGACCTGCTGTGATCGTGTGGTCTCCCATGAAATAGGTCGTGTTGTTCGAGATCTCCAGCACTTCCTGGTCCAGTTCGTTGCGATGACGGAACTGCTCGGCCCCGGCGAGCACTGTGTAGGTCTTCGCATCCGGTGCACTTGTTTCAAGGAAGATGGCGGGGAACGGTGAACCCAGGATCTTCGGTTTGTCATACTGGAGTGTCAAACCAACGATGAACTCATTCGCCAATGTGTTCCCCAATGTACTTTTGAACAGCAATGCAGTCGAGTTCGTCGTGTTCTCTACCACATACCGGTGATTGGTCGCAAAGATATCCGTTGCACCGCGGCCGCGCGATGGCGTATTATCGAGCAATGCACTCAGATAGCTGTGACGGAGCGTCAAACGATGTTCATCCGTGATGTTCCAGTCCAAACGGGCAAACATCTTATCACTATTCTGACGCATATCGAACTCATCGAACGTACCGGCATCATAACCGTACTTGTTCTTCAGAATGCTCAGCATCTTGGTCAGTGTATCCTTCGGCAAGGTGAAGACATTCGTCGTTTGTGTCGACGCGCCGAATGTACGGACCGTGGGTGTGGTGTTCCGCTGGATCTCACCATTCACAAAGAAGAACATCTCATTCTGCATGATCGGTCCGCCGATCCTGAAACCTGCCTGATAATCTGTGAACTCTGCGAATTCCTTATCGAAGGCATCCGGACTCACGCCGATCATTCCCTGGTTGCGTCCGTAGATATAAGCCGAACCTGTAAGAGCATTCCCGCCGGAACGTGTCACCGCATTGATGCCTGCACCGGTAAAGCCCGCTTTCCGGACATCATACGGGGAGACTTCCAACTGGAATTGTTCGATCGCATCAAGGCTGATAGGTGTAGCGCGGGACTGACTGCCCGGAGTGGTTCCGCCGAGACCGAAGAGATCGTTGTAGTTCGCTCCGTCGATCTGGATATTGTTATATCCTTTGTTCTTCCCTGCGGCATTGCTGCCGGAGAAATACGGTGAGAGTTTGTAGAAATCCTCGAAGTTACGGGAGATGGTCGGAACCTTATCCATATCCTTCGATGTCACGACATTCCCCGAACCCATTTTGTTCGCTGAGAAAACCGAATTGCCCTCTCCCACGATGACCACTTCTGCTGCTTCGACCGCCTGTTCGCTGATCGAGAAATTCAGTCTGAAGTTATCACCCAGCTGAACAAAGACATTCTTCCGTTCTTTATCTGCATAGCCGATCAAAGAAACCTTCACTGTATATGGTCCCCCGGGACGGAGGTTGGAGATATTGTATTGACCATCTTCTCTGCTCACATTGCCGTAGCGTGATCCGGAAGGCTCATGCACAGCAGTGATATTCGCACCGACGACCGCCAAACCATTGGCATCGGTAACCATTCCAGACATCGCTGCCGAGGTGACACCTTGCGCGAATAGTGTCGGCGAGAGCAGCGCTAGCACCAGCAAGGATAGTATCGCTCGTTTCATAGAATCCTCTATTGTATTTATTG
>JAVBYA010000174.1 GCA_030824295.1 Bacteroidota bacterium | reverse complement strand
TCCGCGGCATTCTGCACCGCACATCGGCGGTCGTGATGATCATTGCATCCTTCTATCATATCTATTATATCCTCTTCGTGCCGCGCGGCAAACAGCTCATCCGTGACCTGCTGCCGAAGATCCAGGACGCCTATGATGCGATGAATGTCGCCAAGTACAATCTGGGCATCTCCAAAGAGAAGCCGCTGCTCGACCGGTTCTCGTATATCGAAAAAGCCGAGTATTGGGCCCTCATCTGGGGCACGATCGTGATGGGATTGACCGGTTTCATCCTCTGGTTCGATGTCAACTTCATCAACCTCATCGGCAAGCAATGGTGGGATATCGCCCGCGTTGTGCACTATTATGAAGCATGGCTCGCGACCCTGGCCATCATCGTCTGGCACTTCTATTTCATCATCTTCAACCCCGATGTCTATCCCATGAACCTGGCATGGCTGAAAGGGACCATCTCGGAGGAAGAGATGGCGGATGAACATCCGTTGGAACTCCGCCGCATCAAAGAAGCGGAGATGAAGGAGAAAGAGGAGAAGGAGAAACAGCAGAACCGCACAGCAGATCCGAACGAAGCGAACTGACTCGATCAATCCCGAAAGGATCTCCATGAAACTCAAACGCCTGCTGCCCGAAACGTTCTTCAATATGACCAGCTTCACTGGTGCGGCCGTCGCCGCCATCAGTTTCACGCTGATCGTCTTCCTGTTCGCGCTGGAGATGTTCTCCGGACATTCCCAGGCGTACATGGGCATCATCACGTTCGTCATCCTGCCGGTCTTCTTCATGGGCGGTTTGATCATCGTGGCGTACGGCATGTGGGCGGAGAAGAAACGCCGCGCAAAGCTCGGACTGGAGAAAGGGGAGCTCCCGGCGATCGATTTCAACGATCCGGCACACCGGCGTCAGTTCGCAACACTCTCAGCGATCACGTTCTTCGTCCTCATCTCCTCCGCGTTCGGCAGTTTTCAGGTCTTCGAGTTCACCGAATCGGTCCGCTTCTGCGGCGAGATCTGCCACGAAGTGATGAAGCCGGAGTACACTGCCTTCCAGCATTCTCCTCACGCACGGGTCACCTGCGCGGATTGTCACATCGGCTCCGGCGCGGAATGGTATGTGCAGTCCAAGATCTCTGGCGCCTATCAGATCTATTCCGTTACCTTCAACAAATTCTCCCGTCCCATCCCCACGCCGGTCCATAATCTCCGTCCGGCCCGCGGCACGTGCGAACAGTGCCATTGGCCGCAGCATTTCGTTGGCGACAAACTTGTGACCAAGACCTACTTCATGCCGGACGAACAGAATACTCCGTGGACCGTTTCGCTTGCCATGAAGACCGGCGGCGGCAATATCCAGACCGGCACTTCTTCCGGTATCCATTGGCATGTCAATCCGGCGAACGAGGTGACCTACGTTTCGATCGATTCGCAGCGTCAGGTGATCCCGGTGGTCTACATGAAGCTCGGCGACGGTTCGGTCGATGAGTTCACGACGACCGATGAGTTCGAGGTTGCCAAACTCACGACCGGCGAGAAACGGACGATGGATTGCATCGACTGTCATAACCGTCCGACACATATCTACCGCACACCGGAAGAATCGATCAACTCCCTGATGAAGCAGGGATTGGTCTCGGCTTCGCTGCCGTCCATTCGTTCATTCGCCTCCGCCGCCATGTCGGCAGAGTACGAGACCGAAGAAGAGGCTTTGCGGGGGATCGAAACATCGGTGAAAACCCGGTATGCCCGGCTGTATCCCGATCTCGCCCGGGACCGGAAACAGGATATCGACCAGGCCGTGACACAGCTGCAGAAGGTCTTCTCACGCACCATCTTTCCGGAGATGAAAGTAAGCTGGAAACATTATCCCAATAACGTCGGCCATTATGCGTATGCCGGCTGCTTCCGCTGCCATGACGGGAAACATGTGTCGAAGACGACCGGACGTGTCATTTCAAAGGACTGCAACAGCTGTCACGTGATCATGTCACAGGGACAAGACGATAAGATCACTTCACTCTCGCCGAAAGGGGAGGAGTTCCGTCATCCCGTGGACATCGGGGATTCATGGAAAGAGATGAACTGCAACGAATGTCATACAGGAGAATAATCTCCGGTATTCGCATTCCTCAGTCATCATTGTCATATTGCTATCATTCGAAATAATTTTTATATATCGGCATCAGTAACCCTTTGCCATTCACGTTCCAGCTACCCACTAAGGAGAACCTCTCTATGAAAAAAGCACTGTTATTCCTCCTCACGCTCGTCTTCATGGTCCCGGCGATCGGACAGAACAAGTTCGTCGGTACCAATACCTGCGCTTGCCATAATCTCCCGAAACAGGGGAAACAGGTCGACGTGTGGAAGAAATCCGCACACGCGAAAGCATTCGAAACTCTGAAATCAGCAAAGGCCGCTGAGTTCGCCAAAGCAAAGAACATTGCCGGTGCACCGAGCGAAGCAAAAGAATGTCTCGATTGCCATACCACCGGGTACGGTGAAGCTGCCGACAAGTCCTTTAAGATGGAACAGGGCGTACAGTGCGAAGCATGCCATGGTGCGGCTTCCGGATACAAGGCACTCCACAACAAACCTGAGAACAAAGAGAAAGCGGTCGCTGCGGGTCTCATTGCAAAACCGACCGAGAAATCCTGCCTCTCCTGCCATACCAACAAGATGCACGACGTGAAAGCGTTCGATTACAAGAAGATGTGGGAAGAGATCAAACACCCGGCACCGAAAGGATAATCCATGGTACGCAAAATCTGTATCGGTCTCGTATTGCTCTCCGGCATCGCGTCGGCGCAGCTCATGACGGGACGCCTGACAACATCCGTGTACGGTTTCGAGGGAAGGGATTCCCTCACGCCGGTGACGATGTTCAGGGCTTATGAGAACGTCTACGTCAATGCAGCGACGGAAGACTACGCATTCAATATGAATGCCATGGTGTCGAATGATTTCGGCACTGCGATCGAGACCGATCCGGAACTGCGGGTCAACTCCTTTCTGCTCAAAGTGAAGCGCATTGGCGGCATGGCGGATATCACCGCCGGCCGCCAGTTCGTCTACGCCGGTGTGGGAAGCGGATTGATCGACGGCGTATCCGCCACGGCTGATCTTCTGGACAAAGCGGTCACGGTGACCGGCTACGGCGGTTCGAATGTCATCCGCTCCCGGGACATCCGGAAAGGATACATCGGCACCAATGGTTTGTTCGGCGGACAGGTGCTTGTTGCGCCGATGGAAGATGCACTCGTCGGCATCAGCTATATGAACAAACGGATGGAACGGAAGCCGTACACAGCGACACGCATGGACCTGCTCAACAATCCGTACGAGCTCGTCATCAACAGCCGTCCGAACGAAGAGGAACTCGCGTCGCTGGACCTGGAATATGAACACGGTCATGCGATGACGCTGCACGCCAAGTCCGATTACGATTTCCATACCAAGGAGATCTCGAAGGTGCAGACCTTCGGCCGTTTCGGCATCATGGAAGGATTGAACGTGACCGGCGAGTACATCTACCGCCAGCCGCGTCTCGCGTACAATTCCATCTTCTCCGTCTTCAATACGAACAGCACCAAAGAAGTGGAAGCAGGACTGGAATACCGTCCGATGCGGACAGCATTCTTCTTCGCCCGTTTCGCCAATGTCGCCTATGTGGACGAATCGAGTCAGCGGCTGGTGGTGGGAGGGACCTATGATATCTTCTCCGCGACCTATACACAGAACTTTGGATATGCCGGCGAACTGAACGGCATCTCCATGCAGGCGGTCTATCCGATGATGGAGCGCACGCTGAATCCGATGCTCGCATTCGGGTATGCAACATACAAGCATTCACCCGATGCGGTGGAAGGAGAGGTCCTCAACGGCACGGTCGGCGTCATCTACCGTCCTTCCCGCACCATCTCCGCCGATCTGCAGATGCAGTGGATGAGCAATCCGCAATATCAGGGCGATATGCGGGTCTTCCTTAAAGTGAACTATTGGTTCAGCGAACAATTGAATTGGTTATGATGAAAAAACAACTTGTGATCGTCTCGGCGGTGACATTGCTCATCGCACTGATCGTGGTCAACCGCAGTATCGCCGTAGAAGACGGGGGACCGACGGTGACCAAAGAACAGGTCCTGAAATTCTCCCACGGAAAGCATGCACAGGCGGGGATCGAATGCGCCTCCTGTCACACGCCGGAGAAACTGACCAAGAACGCGTCGGACAAGATGCTGCCGACCCACACCGAGTGCCAGAGCTGCCACGAGAAGGAAGTGAATGAAACGTGCGGCTTCTGTCATACGGATGAAAGCAATCCGGTCGCCCTCCCGAATCCTGTCCGCGAAGTGCTGTTCGACCACGAGGCACACGTGAACGGACAGAAGAT
>JAVBYA010000240.1 GCA_030824295.1 Bacteroidota bacterium | reverse complement strand
TGCAAGTTTCAACAGCGCTGTTTCCATAGGATTATAGACGATGTCCAGCACGATCTGATGGGGCTGGATGACGGCACCGGCCGGCAGGGGATGGAGTGCGGTGAGCGGCTTCATTCCGAGCGACGTGGTATTGATGAGGAGTGCGGCGACATCGATCTCGCGGCAGACCACATCGTGGTCGTTCGCGGCGACGAATTTCGTGAGGCGGAACTTCGGCAGGAACTCCTCGACCATGTGCTGTGCGGAATCGAGCGTCCGGTTGACGATCATGATCCGTTTGGGGGAGAAGAACTTCGCCACGGCATACACGGTGGCGCGGGCAGCGCCGCCGGCACCGAAGATGACAACGTGATTGTTCTTGATCTCTTCCGAATAATAGGCGAGCGACACGTACACGCCGTGCGCGTCCGTATTATACCCGACGAGCCGTCCGTGGTTGTTCACGATGGTGTTCACCGCGCCGATCATCCGTGCTTCCTCCGACATCTCGTCCAGCAGCGGGATGACCGCTTCCTTGTACGGGATGGTGACATTCGCGCCGCGGAAGTTGAGCGTGCGGAGTGAGGCGGTGAGGTTCGGGAGCATTTCGGGGGCGACATCCATCACGCCGTAATCGTAGTCCAGATTCAATTTCCGGAAGGCTGCCGTGTGCATGGCAGGGGAGAGCGCGTGCGAGATCCTGTGACCGATGATGCCGAGATGACGCTGATGTTCGGAGAATTTGGGAAGTTTCATTGCCAGTCTGTATCGCGATGATGAGCAGGATAAAAAAACCTAATCGGAACGATTAGGTCGTGTGATCGGTGCGTCCGGAACGAACACGCATCACTGCAGCAGTGATGCGAACTCCTTCACGGCCATCGCACCTTTGAACTCCGTTTCGAACTTCGACCTCAGTTCCGGATTGAGCGCGAATGCCCGTTTCAGTTCCTCTGCCGCCTCCGCATGCCGTTCCATGATGAACAGGACCTTCGCCATGCTGTAGCGTGAATCGGCGAACTGCGGATTCACTTCCACCGATCGGGTGAGTGCTTTCAGTGATTCCTTGAAATATCCCATCACCAGCAGTGTGTCGCCGTAATCGAACCACGCTTCGTAATTGTTCGGGTCGAGCTGTACGACCATCTTATAGCTGAGGATGCATTCCTTCATCCGTCCCAGATTGAATTCGGCATCCGCTTTGGCGTACCACAGCTCCGGGTATTCTTTGAACAGTTCGATGGCGCGGTTGTAATCGGTCAGTGCCTTCCGGTACTGTTCCATCGCATCATAGCAGCTGCCGCGGCCGAAGAACGATTCGTAATGCGACGGGTCGTACTTCACCGCCTGCGTGAAGCATTTGATCGCTTCGGTATAATTGCCTAGTTCTTCATATGCATTCCCGAGATTGTGCAGTGCCGGCACATCCTTCGGCTCGTACGCGATGGTCTGTTTGTAACATTCGATCGCTTCGGTCAGTTTCCCCTGCAGTGCGAAGACATTCCCCTTATTATAGTAAGCGGAGGGGAAGTTCTCCCGGATGGCGATGGCCATGTCGTAGCTGTCGATCGAGCGGTCATGCTGTCCCATACGGTTCAGCACGATCCCTTTGTTGTACCACGCGTTGAAATTGTAGGGATCGAGGTCGATATGCCGGTTGTAGCATTGCAGTGACTCTTCCAGCCGCTCCATCAGATCGTAGCAGAATGCCAGTTCGAACCAGACATCGGGATTTTGGGGCTCTTCTTTGACGAGGAAGGTGAGGATCTCCAGGGCATCATCGAACTGTTCCAGTTTTTCCAGGATGACCGCCTTGTTCAGCAATGCCTCAGCGTCCCCGGGGTGCAGAATGAGTGCTTTTTCGAAATCCTTCAGTGCTTCATCGTTCCGGTTGGAGTTGTCCAGCGTGATTCCGCGGTTGATATAGAGGTCGCTGTCGTTCGGATTCAGGGAGATGGCGTGGTCGTAGCATTCCAGCGCTTCGGTATAGCGGAACAGATTGTTCAGGATCATCCCTTTCCGCATCCACGCTTCAGCGGAATACGGGGCAAATTCCACCAATTGGGAGGAAAAATTGAGGGCTTCCTCGTATTTTTCCTTCTCAAAGTAGTAACTGATGATCTCTTCCAGTGCTTCGATGCTCTTCAGTCCGTTACCGCCGCGCCGCAGCAGTTCCTTGAACCGCTCTATCTCCTCGTTCCGGTCACGCCGGGGAGACGAATCGCCTTCGAAATCATCTTCAAAATTATCGTGGTCAAAGGTGGACATGCGTGGAGTAGGATTCAGGGTGAATGGTACGTAGCTCAGTTCAAATAAACAAAAAAAGGGGGGGTAAGTCAATAATCCGTCCGACACCAATTTATTATCTTTGAAAATCCACAAAAATAGGCGAAATTTGGGAACATTATCACTCAAAACCTGCTCACTTCAACCGATACTTGAATTGCTCACATGACCCCACTGAAAATACGTATCAACCGCATTTCCGGCGCTACGGCCGATGTTCCGCTGCCGGTGTATGCGACCGAAGGGTCCGCAGGGATGGATATCCACGCGGCGGTGACGGAACCAATGACCGTCCCGGCGGGGAAGACCGTCCTTGTGCCGACCGGATTCTCCATGGAGATCCCTGTCGGGTTCGAAGCGCAGATCAGGCCGCGGAGCGGTCTGGCAGTGAAGAACAGTATCGGCATCATGAATGCACCCGGGACGATCGATTCCGACTACCGCGGTGAAGTGAAGGTGATCCTGACGAACTTCGGGAGCGAGCCGTTCACGGTGCGGCGGGGGGACAGGATCGCGCAGATGGTCGTTGCGCGGTACGAACGGGTGCTGTGGGTGGAGAGCGAAGAACTTTCAGCGACACAACGCGGTGCGGGCGGATTCGGCCACACCGGAACATCCCATCAATGATCGGACGACGCCATGCCACGAGCCTTACGCAAGAAGGACCCCGTTGCGCCGGAGAGCAGCGCTGAGCGGAGTGTCATCCCCACCATCCCGGAGGTGCTCGTCATCGGCACCGGGTTGCTCCTGCTCCTTTCCCTGATGTATGCACTGGAAGCGCACGGTTCGCCGTTCATCATCGCCGGTGCGATCCTCTTCCTGCTCTATCCTCTGCGGACGATCCCGGTCGCAAAGAACATCATGGCGCTCTCTGCGATGCTGTTCATGCTCTGGCTGTTCGCGACCATCGACGAGATCCTCTCGCCGTTCGTCCTCTCCCTGGTGCTGGCGTATCTGCTGCATCCGGTGGTGACGAGACTGGAGACCTCCTGGAAGATCCCGCGCTGGAGCTCCGCGGTGTTCATCATCCTGATCAGTATCGCCTTACTGATCGTGCTGATCGTGCTCGGACTTCCGCACATCATCGGACAGTTCGAAGGGATCCTGCAGGCGATCGGCACCATCTCCACACAGTTCGTGGAATGGGTGCTGGACGGCCGGTTCATCAAAGCGCTGCAGAAGTACGGCATCTCATCCGAACAGCTCCGGACCATGCTCACCAATTCCATCGCGCCGCGCGTGGAGGACATCCTGAAAGGGATCCTGAAAGGGACGTTCGGCATCGTGAGCGGTCTGCAGGTGATCGTCTCCGGCATCGTGAACATCATCATCATCCCGTTCCTCACCTTCTTCCTGCTGAAGGACTTCCCGCTCGTCCGCTACCGCATCAAGATGCTCGTGCCGAAGAAACGCCGCGCGCAGTCGGTGCAGTTCTATCACCGCGTGGACCAGATCCTGGGACGCTACATCCGCGGGACGACCATCATCGCCATCATCGACGGCGTGACGGTAACGATCGGTCTTTGGATCATCGGCATCCAGTATCCGCTGGTGCTCGGGATCCTTTCCGGATTCCTCTTCTTCGTACCGTACTTCGGCTTCATCACCATCCTGTGCGTCTCCGCCTTCGTGGCATCGCTCAGCATGGGGTCCATCTCCCTGCCGGTGATCTCTACGGTATCGTTCCTCGGGATACTGCATATCATCGAGAACTACGTTCTCACGCCGCGCATCATCGGGGATAAGATCGGACTCCATCCGGTGATGCTCATCTTCTCCCTGTTCATCTTCGGATATTTCCTCGGGTTCATCGGATTGCTCATCGCCATCCCTGCGGCGGCGATCATCATCGTTTCCATCAAAGAGTGGGAGATCAACAGGAAGAAGGAGCTGACGACGGATATCACCGAAGAAGAGAAGGAACCGGCATGAGCGGTAAACTCTATCTCGTGGCAACACCGATCGGCAACCTGCAGGACATCACCTTCCGGGCGATCGAGACACTGAAGAACGTGGACATCGTCGTCTATGAGGAACGGAAGGAAGGGAGCCGATTGCTCCGTCATTTCGGCATCGAGAAACCGGTGGAGAGTCTGAACGAACACAACGAAGCGGCCTCCACCTTCATCATCCTGGACCAT
>JAVBYA010000377.1 GCA_030824295.1 Bacteroidota bacterium | reverse complement strand
TCGGATTGCTGCCGTACGCCTCGCCGGTGGACAGGTCATAGATGTTCAGAAGCCTGTTGGTGACGAACTGGAATCCGAAGTTCTTCGGGATGACCTTCGTGGAATCGCCGATGTTGAAGATCGCTTTCACTTTCGGTGCGCCGTTCTGATATCGGTACGTGTACCCGAAGCCGACCGTGTACGTTCCGTTCTTCAGGTTCGAAGTATTCACCGGATTCACCATGAAGGAATAGTTCGATTTCCCCTTCCAGAAATGGCTGATCGAGTCCGCCGCTACCGCTGTTTGTCCAACGGGATCGGGACGGGGTACCACGACCGCCAGATTCTGAACACCCGGTGTCTTGGCGAGGGGACTTTCGAGACTGATCAGACCGACATCGCCGCGGTCAAAGGAAGTGACGCAGTACCAATACTCGATACCGTTCACCACTGTGGAATCGGTGAAGCTGTACCGGAGCCCTTTATCCAGACCGATCTCATTGATGATGTCAAAATCCGCGAGCTGCTTCCAGTTGAGTCCCTTGTCCACACTGCGGTAGAGACGGTACCCTTCAAAATCGTATTGACCGGAATACGAATCACGGGACTGTTCCGCTTTATCGTCCCAATAGAGGGTCACCCGTTTGTTGCCGGGAGCCGAACTGAGTTTGGGCGTTGCCGGCGGTTTTGCCGCTTCGAAATTGTTCAGGAAGATCTTTTTCGCTTCTGCATACGATGCATTCAGACCTGCGGAATCATCGCCGGCAACAATGGCGGTGACGAACGTGAGAGTGTCTCCCGGGGTGAGCGTATACGGCCCGGATGCGATATTGGCAAGGATGTCCATCCCGCCGACCGGAATGGTCGCCGGATCATCGTAATGCAGAGAGGAACTGCTTCCTATATGAAAATATTTGCTCCGGTCGGTCGAATTATACAGAGACGCAGCACTGGACATGATGCCGTACAGCACCGTGTCCTGATCGCGGTCATCATCGTAGAGATTGTAGTGGATGTCCGTTGTACCGAGCTCCACACCGCCCACCTTGGGCGTCTGCAGGAATGTCACGCCGATCTGGCCGGTCTTTCCGCTGGGCCATTCGGTGGAGATGCCGTCATCGAAGAAGTAGACGAGATTGCGGGAGCGGTCGATGTTCAATTTATCGTCCCCCCACTCCGGGTCGCCGCCGCTCACATCGCCGATGTCCATATCGGTGTACATGTTGAAGTACATCTTGGGGAGAGGCACACTGCCGGTCGTGACGATCTGGAATTTGAAGAAGATGATGTTCTGCGCCGACTTGAGTCCGTATGTGTAGCCGGTCTGGATCACCCGCACACCGAGAGCGCCGCGCTGATTGTTCGCATCATCATAAACGCAATAACTGTCCTGGTCCGATTTGATGACGGCATTCCCGTTCGCATCCTTCACCGGCTATCCGGTGGCGGGCCAGGAGGCGGGATTGTCGCTGAACGCGATCTTGGCCGAACCGGCCGCCTGATATCCGCCGACCGCTTCCCATTCCTCGTTGGTCGTGAAGCGACCCTGGATCACATTCCCCGGGAATCCGACCATCGGATTGATCCGGTAGATGTAATGCTGAGCACTGTTGATGGGGAACTCGCCGGAGGGTCCCTGCGCGAGACGGCGCGGGTAGAGTTTACCGCGGTTCTCGAAGAAGAGACCGATGTTGCTGGCATTATGTGTTCCGCCGGCACGGTCGGTGATCCCCGAGGCTTTTTCAAGACCGAGAGCACGTTCGATGGATTCGATCTCTTTCGGTTTCACCTGCGATGCTGCGAAACCGGCAAGGATCAGGGAGAGCAGAAGGATGTTTTTCATAGTTGTCATTAGAATTTGATGGAGGCACCGATCCGGACGTTCCGCGGCGGACCATAGTTCGAGGGATCACGCTGATACTCACGGGAAAGATTCCCGACGAAGGTCACTTCCGGGTCCCCGGTATCACTGTAGACATCAACGACATTCCGCTGGTTCGTCAGGTTCATGATCTCGGTGAACACACGCAGGATGAGTCCATCCTGAAGCACGAAATCCTTCCCGATCTCTGCATCCAGCGAGAAGGTGGAAGGCATCCGGAGAGAGTTACTGACAACGAATCCGACATCACGTCCGCCGGGCGTATACGGGAAACCGGAACTTGCCTGAACCAGAACGGTGATATCCATATTGGAAAGGAACGACGGGTCATCGGACGGGATCGAATAGGTCGCCGATGCATTGAAGATATGCGTCTTATCGAAATCGAGATACGTCAGCTGGGTCGATTTCACCGGAACGCCGACATTCTCCTCCTCCGTCGACGCATTCCCTTTGGCGACCGAGTACGTATAGGTGAGTCCGCCGGACAGCCGCTGATCGAGACGAAGGTCCAGATTCACTTCGAAGCCCTTCACGTTCGCATAGTCCTCATTGATATAGAGGGTGAATGCGCTGTACCGTCCCGGCACCTCGTACGCGGGATAGTAATGCGTGCCGATCAGTCCGGAGATATCCTTATAATAGGCAGTGGTGCTCATGATGATCGCTTCACTGAACTGATGCGTCACGCCGACCTCGTACGCCACGGTCCGCTGTGCATCGAGCGACGGCTGACCGAACACCGGTTCACGTACGGTCAGTTTGAAATCTTTGTTCTCGAACATGAAGCGGTAATCCGGGTTCTGGAAGAAATGTCCGTACGCGAAGTGGAGCTTCGTCTTGTCCGAGATAGGATGCGCGATACCGATGCGGGGACTCAACTGCTGACGGGATTTGACCTTCACGACGGAGTTCGGATCGAGGGGGTCCTGACGGAAGTTGACATTCGCATTCATATAATCGTACCGGAGCCCCAGATTGATCACCAGGTACGGGAATTCGAGTTTATCCTGCACATATGCTGAGACCTCGAACGGATTCTCAGTGACATAATTGTCGATGTACTGCAGCTGGATGGGACGCTTGATACCGGCGATGCTCAGCAGCCGGAGCCGGTGTCCTTTGTATTCCCACCCGAACTTCACTTCGTTGTTCTTTCCGATCTGCCAGACCGCATCGGTCTTCGCACCGAGGTTCGCCGTGCGGCTGTCCGTGAGGGAATTGGGTGTAGCGTAGGAATAGAAATCATAATGCGGCAGCCCGTTCTCCATGGTGGTGATCACCTGCTCGTCACTCTCGGCGATATACTTGGAGGTGTCGGTGTCGAAACCGGAGAAGGTCCCTTGATTGAAATAAGAGATCCGGACATCATAGAAGAAGTTATCCGCCAACGTATGCGTGACGCTGAGCAGGCTTTGATAACTGTCGGTTCTGGAACGTGTGTAGAGTTCGGGAATGTATTTGAAGGCATGGGAATACCGCTTCCGCTCACCGAGACTGCCGCGGTTGGAGATGGTCACTTTCGTGGTCGGAATGCCGGTGTAGGATAACTTCGTGAACATGGTTTGACTGTTGTTGTAGCCGAACGGCAGGTAGCTTCCCCGGCGGTCGTTCTCTGCCGTCAAAAAGAAGCTCAGATCCTCGATGACCGGCCCGCTCAGCGTTGCGGAGAACCGCATCTCGTGGAACTTGTTGTATGCATCGACGCCGAATTCGGAGGTGCGCATCTCCACCTTTCCGCCGAACTTCTCTCCCCCCTCGCGGGTGACGATGTTCACCACGCCGCTCATCGCATTCCCGTACTCGGCATTGAACGTGCCGCTAAGCATGCTCATCTCCTGGATGGCGTCGTTGTTGATCTGCGTGGCAAGGCCGCCGAGCAGCGGGTCGTCCACATAGGCACCGTCCACCATGTACGCCACTTCGTTCGACCGGCCGCCGCGGATATGCAGTTCGGAACCGTTCCCGACCACGCCGGCCTGAAGTCCGATCAGGTCCGTGAAGGAGGCGACAGGAAGATTCTCAATGTCGCCGGCGGAAATGACGGACATGGAGCTCGTCACATCCTTCTGAATGGCCGGCTTCTCGGCGGCAACGATCACCTCGCTCAGTTCCACATTGCTGGGATTGAGCGCAACACTGAGCGTCGTGGTCTGGTCCGCAGCGATCCTCACTTGCTCGACGAGCTTCGCTTCATAGCCGAGCGAACTGACGCGGACCGTGTAGGTGCCGGGGGGAACGTTCAGGATGATGAACGATCCGTCCGGGCCCGAGGCGGCGCCGAGCGGTGTGCCGACGATCTGGACCGAAGCGCCGAGCAGCGGCTCCTTGGTCGCTTGGTCCAGCGCGGTGCCGGAGATCTTGCCGGTGGTGCCGCCGAACAGGAACGAGGCGGCAGCGAAGAACAGGATGAGGGATTTTTTCATGGCGGTGATCAATGTTGAACGGTTGTTTTCTTCATGATCGCATCGAGTTCGGCGAGCATCGTTTCGGCCCGCGCCTTGTCCTTCATGGCGCATTGGGTGGAGATGGCGTTGATGAGCACGGA
>JAVBYA010000353.1 GCA_030824295.1 Bacteroidota bacterium | reverse complement strand
GCAGCATCACGGCAATGATCAGGGCAATGGCAGCAACAGCAGCGACATCGAGTCCGCCGGATGCTGTCACCGTCTCAACAATGTCGTCCCACGAGTATCCGAACAGGTCCGCACCGAGCGGAACAAGGGTCACAGAGAAATACTGGGACATCCCGAGCGAAGCGGCGCCGAGGAGTGCAAGGATAACGGAATGAACGCGCAGCGCGATGCGGTCACTGAACAGGGACGACAACAGCAGGAACAGAGCCGAGAGGAGGAAGAACAGGGATGACCAGGTCAACAGGTCCGCACGGACGGCCTGCAGTGCAACCGTGAAGAGGGATGTTCCTGAAGGAAGCGCAGCGGCGACCTGTGTCAGTTCGTACCCTCGAACAGCGAGCAGCACGAACAGCGCCAGTACGTTCACCATCACGAACGGATGGGAACGATACAGGAGTTTCGTTGAGAGTGCAGAGATCGATGTACGTAAGGACATAAAAATGGGATTATTTTTTGAAACCGACCCTGGTCATCACACCCCAGCTCTGAACGCCGCGTGCATAGTCCCAGAACGCTTTGATGCGCCACCACACCGTGATCTGCCGGTACCCGAAGTTCTCCACCACCGCCAGCAGCAGCAGTTTCACCAGATCGCGCGCACGCGGATACCGGTGGAATGAGATCTCCTCCAGAATGACGGAACTGACGGAGAACATCACACCGTAGATGACCGACACGATGAAGAACAGCAGGAAGATCTCCAGATTGACGATGCCAAGGTAGTACCCGAAACCGACGGCGATGTACCCCATCGCTTCGATCACCGGACCGAGCAGTTCGATGAAGACGAAGTACGGCACGCTCACCATGCCCAGCACCTTGTACCGTTTGTTGAAGAGCATCTTCTTGTGGATGAGCAGTGTGTCGAGCAGTCCGCGGTGCCAGCGGTTCCGCTGACGGCCGAGCACTTTCAGTGTCTCCGGCGCTTCGGTCCAGCAGACCGGGTCCGGCACGAACTCCACCCGATACGGGATGTCGTTCTCCAGACAATGCCGGTGCATCCGCACGACCAGCTCCATATCCTCACCCACGGTATCATGCTTGTAGCCGCCCACGGTCAGCACCAGATCGCGCTTGAACAATCCGAACGCGCCGGAGATGATCAGCAGTCCGTTGATCGCTCCCCATCCCATCCGTCCGGAGAGATAGGCACGGTAGTATTCGATCACCTGGAACGACGGGATGAGCTTGTTGGACAGCCGCACGTCGGTGACACGCCCCCGTTCGATCTTGCATCCGTTCGCGATCCGCACGATCCCGCCGACGGCGACCACCCGGGAATCATCCAGGAACGGTTTCACCACTTTGATGAGAGCGTCGTCCTCCAGGATGGAGTCGGCATCGATGGCGCAGATCAGCTCATACCGCGATACGTTGATCCCAACATTCAGTGCATCGGCCTTGCCGCCGTTCTGCTTGTCCACAACGATCAGGTTCTTGTACTCGGGTTTGCGCGAGACGTAGATACCGCGGACCGGCTTGGTGGCGATGATCGGAACATAGACCCGCTCCGTCTTCACCAGATCGAACTCCCGGATGATCACATTCAGCGTATCATCCTTGCTGCCGTCGTTGATGAAGACCACTTCCGCCGTTGGATAGTTCAGCTTCATGAGCGAGTTCACGCTCTCGATGCAGGTGGCGGCCTCGTTGTACGCCGGTGCGAGGATCGAGACCGCCGGCGTCAGTTCCGACTGCATGATCACGCGGTAATCACAGAACATATGACGCCGCAGGTAGGTCAGGATCGCGCCGAACGAGATCGTGTACATGGAGAAGTAGAACACATTCACGAAGATGAAGAAGCCGATGATGAAGGCGGCATACGTATTCACAATGGAATCACTGAACCACAGCATGAAATCCATCATAGCACATCCCCTCCTTCCGCCCGCGGAGCGTGCACATCCACACCCGCCTCATGCAGGAACTGCAGCGCGACCTTCCGCACATCCTCGTTCCCCAGGTCCAGTGCATACCGGAGACTTTTGATCCCCATCTCACCGGAACGGGAGAGCGCCTCGCCGGCGGCAAGTTTCACGATCATCGTATCCTTCACCAGCATCCAGTGCAGACTGTACACCAGCGATGGCGAGGACAATGCGCCGGCGGAGCGTGCTGCATCGGTGCGGAGACGTTCATCGGCTGATTCAAGGAAGCGTCTGATCACCGGGATGCTCCGGTCATCCCCCATCTTCCCCAGGGCGATGAGACTCTTGTGCTTCACTTCCGGTACGGTGTAGTCGATGTATTCCAGCAGGGTCGGGACCGCTTTGACATCGCCCAGGATGCCGAGCATCTCCACGGCAAAGCCCTGGATGACAGGATACTCGGACCGCAGTGCCGCGACCAGCGGTTCAACAGCGTGCTCGCCGTACCGCAGGATCGAACGGGAGAGACGGACCTGCATCCATACCGACATTCCCTGCAGCCGCATCAGGATCGGCGCAATGATGTCCACGCCGGCAATGTCCAGCATGGCTTGTGCCGCTTCGATCCGCACATCGTCATTCTCATCGTCCAGGCACCGTTCCAGATACGGCAGTGCCGCTTCGTGGAGCATCAGTCCGGCATTCTTGCATCCTTTCGCACGGGTCCACCACCGGTTGTCGTCCAGCGATTCGACGTTCTCGGAGACGAAATCGAAGTATTCGAACGCACGGGTCAGCCGGATGCGGGTCTCACCGATCACTTCACTCGTCAGCTGCAGCATCACTCGTTTCAGTGAACGGCGGCGCGAATTCCGCCGGGCCTGCGGATCGATGTCCAGTTCGATCTTGAGCGCGATCAGCAGCGGTTGCAGTTGGGCGATGAACGCCTGGCGGTCCTCCGTGTGATCGGCAACGGGAAGGTCCGAGAAGAGATAGACGTTCAACGCCTGCCGTGTCCGCGAATCATAGGAATCACGTGTCGACTCGATCGTGGATTCACGCACTTTCGCAACGATCAGACCGATCGATCCGATGGCGATCAGAAAGAGCGCGAAGAACGTCGTGACAAGGACAAAGAGGAAAAAGATAGCGGTCTCTCCTGCTCGGATTATGGACGGGCTGCCGGACGGTATTCCGCGGACTGTTCTGATACGCGGCGGAAGACATTCTCCATCATCGGCAGATAGAATTTCCAGAAGAATCTGGTCTGATCGGAAACGAAATAGAACGAGAAGAGTTTGGTCAGCAGGAACTCCGCATTCCAATATTGAGTGAGCAGCATCTCCACCTTGTTGTCCACGAAGTCGCCGGCAAAGTACAGCTTCCTTCCGGCATCTGTGGACACAACGGCAGGGAACCGCAGCGGTAATCCGGCGGCGGCCATCTTCTGCTGCCCGTTTTCTGTACATTCGATCTCGTAGTGTGCGATCACCTGCGAAGAACTGTCCACGGTGAGGAATTCAAAGAAATAATAATACGGCACTTCATCCTCTGTCCCCTGCAGCAGCGGATCGGCCGATGTGCGGATGAACACCGGCGTGTGTTCCAGGTCCGAGGCATCCAGCACGACCACCTCGGTCTTGTCATCGCCGCTCGTCCTGTCCACGATGATGATGATGCCGCGGCCGGAGAAATCCCACCGGGTATGGTACCGTCGTTCATACATGTCCTTCATCCAGCGTGCCGCCGAGTTCAGATCATCATAGTACCGCCCGAGGGCGCCGGTGTAATGGACGCCGAACATCCGTTCCAGTCTGCGCTGTGTCCGCCAATCCTCCAGCTGCGGGTCCTGCAGTGTATTGAACTCCGCAATGCACATCCGTCCGAGTGAATCGAACGCTTCGATGACGTCCATCTCCTGTCCGCTCAGTCCGCCGTATTCCATCTGGATGGGGATATAATGATCCGGAAGCAGACGTTCATAACTGTCATACTCCATGGGATACCGGTACACACCGTATGTGTCAGCGATGTAGAGCAGATCGGCGTTGTTCATCAGCAGCGTTTCCACCGAACTGAACGAACTGTCCGCCGGATCGTACCCGTAGTAATCCGTCTCGGGATCGTAATACGTGTCCGTTGCAGGATTGATGTATTTCCAGTGTGTCAGGAGCCAAAAGAGGGAGCGGTGTTCACGGTAATCTTCTGCGGTGGTCTTGTCGATCAGAAAGAGCGAGAGGGGCCGGGTCGGCAGGATGTTCCAATAGATGTACGGCAGCACGAAAACGGTGAACAGCAGGAGCGCAATGGTCAGGAAGATCTTATGGGTATAGAGGAACCGCTTCTTTGAACGTTGCATGCGTCAATGTGTTCATGTCTTGCGGCGGGCAAGCACGGATTTAATGCGGACGATGAATTCCTGAGGGCTGAACGGTTTTTTGATATAATCCTCCACGCCGAGCTCGAATCCTTCCACGATCTCCTTTTCCAGGGTCCTCGAG
>JAVBYA010000379.1 GCA_030824295.1 Bacteroidota bacterium | reverse complement strand
CGTTGGAGGCGACCGCAGTGATCGCCGGAGAGGTGGTGATCACGGCAAAGCGTGAGATCCAGAAGGACATCTCTTCGTCCGAAGTGACCTATCAGTCCGATCAGATCGCCGCTCTCCCGGTGCGCGACGTATCCAGCATCCTGAGCATGCAGGCAGGGATCACGAAGGATGCCGGCGGTTCGCTCCATATCCGCGGCGGACGATCGTCGGAGATCAGCTATATGGTGGATGGTGTGCAGGTGATGAATGCGATGGACCGCAGTTCCGGCATCAGCATCGACGACCAATCGATCGAGGAATTGAAAGCGATCACAGGAACATTCAATGCCGAATATGGACAGGCACTGTCCGGTGTCGTGAACATCGTCACCAAAAAGGGGGCGGAATCCTTCACCATGAACGCGACGATCTATGGAAGTGATCATCTCAGTTTCGATGACGAACTCTATTCCGTTATGACGAACCGTCAATGGGCCGAAGCGGCGGCACAGTCCCTCGTTCAGAAGAACGGGTTCATCAACTATGATTTCTCCCGTTATGGGATCACGGATAACCAAACGCTGAACCAATCGCTGCAGAAAAAGAACAAACCATGGCAGACCAGGGAAGGGTATCTGAATTCCTACAATCCGCTCACCAGTTATGATGCGCAGGTGAATATCTCCGGTCCGGTGAGCGAAGAGATGAAGAATCTTTCGTATTTCGTTGCCGGACGGTATCAGCATCGTCCCAGTGCGGAGATGGGGTACCGGTATTTCATGCCGTGGGGAAGGTGGAGCCCTGTTTCTGATTCAGTTCATACCTTCGAACAGCCGGACGGCGAACTCGTCCATCTCGGCTGGTACAACGGATTATCGACACAATCCAAGATCTTTTACAGCATCGCCGATCTCAACTTCAGTTACGGTCTCTATTATAATAGTGATGAAAGTTACGGCGGCGGGCAGAAGTATCTGCCGGACGGCGGCCGTTTCTATTATACGGACCGATTCACGCATATCTTCTCGGCAACATATGTCTTCTCGAACAGTACGTTCCTCGATTTCAAAGGAAGCTATTATTCCAGCGCACACAAGAGCTATCTGTATGAGGATCCGAACGATCACCGCTATATGCCGACGAATGCCGGGGATTTCCAGCAATACGTCTTCCGTCCGGGCACCAATGATAACATTGAAGTGAAGAACAATCCGAACGATTTCTCCTATTGGGGGAATGATGTGAACCGTTCGAAGAACAATGCGCGCTATGTTTCGGCGAGTCTCGATCTGACCAGTCAGATCGATAAATACAATCTAGTGAAGATGGGCATCTCCGGACGTTTGCATGACCTGGAGGATGATTACTACGCCCTGCAGTTCTCGCAGATCAATTATCGTCCGATCGTACCGGATAAGTCATCCGCGTTCCACACGTACTATACCGCAAAGCCGTATGAGTTCGCGGCATTCATCCAGGACAAACTTGAATTCGAGGAACTGATCATCAATATCGGGGTCCGGTTCGATTATTTCTATTCGGACGGGCGCGTGCTTGCCGATCAGCGCGATCCTCAGATCTTCCAGCCGTTCAAATTGGACCACATCTATAAGAATCCCACTGCACCGGATAGTCTTCGCGTGGAGTATACCGTTGCGGAGCGCGAAACATTCTGGTATAAGAAGCCGACAGCAAAATACCAGCTGAGTCCCCGGTTCGGTTTCTCCTTCCCGATCACGGACCAGGGGGCGATCCATTTCTCCTATGGTCATTTCTTCCAGAACCCTGAGTTCCGTTACCTGTACACCAATCCGAACTTCTGGATCGCCGGTGCGGGCGCACAGAACCTCGTCGGCAATGCGAACCTCGATGCGGAACGGACGGTGATGTACGAGATCGGACTGCAGCAAAAAATTCTCACCAGCACCATCCTGAATGTGACCGGATTCTACCGCGACATCCGTGACTGGATCGGCACGGGTTACCCTGTCGATACCTACCGCGGGACGACGTACTACAGCTATGTCAACAAGGACAATGCCGTGGCGAAGGGGTTGACGCTCTCTGCCGCGTACCAGCAGGATGAAGTGAACGTTAGCATTGATTACACATTGATGGAGGCAAAAGGGTCAGCATCGAATCCGACCGATGCATACAATGATATCGCCGGCGGGAAAGCGCCGCGTGTGCAGTTGATCAATCTCAATTGGGACCAGACGCATGCTGTGAACATCATCGCCGGGTATTCGAAGGACGGATGGAACGCCACGCTGGTATCGGCGATCGCGTCCGGCTTCCCGTACACCCCGGAGATCGCCCGCGGAGAAGCGACGGGGGCGAATGCCTTCGTCGGCTGGAGGGAGAACAGCGAGACCAAACCCTCCACGATCAACATCGACCTCCACGTATCGAAGATGTTCGATCTGGAATTCGTGAAACTCCAGGCGATCCTGGATGTGACCAATCTGTTCGATACACGGAATGCCCGGTACGTCTACGGCGATACGGGTCTGCCCGATTTCACACTGCAGGATTATCAGGATTCAAAACGGTTGGTCGAGATCTCCAATTCCACGGAGTATTTCACCAACAGCGGTATGTTCTCCGCACCGCGGTCCATTACATTTGGCGTCCGTTTAAGCTATTAGTCACACGAGGAAATCGATGAAACGTTCTCATACAACGAAAGGCACCGCAGGCTTCCTTACGGGGAGGATCTGCACGGTCGTCATCCTGCTGCTCTGGTCCGCCGTTGCCGTGCCGATGCTCCATGCGCAGACGATCGGAAGGGTCGGCACGTCCGCCGCTTCATTCCTGAAGATCGGTGTTGGTTCACGGGCTCTCGGCATGGGAGAGGCATATACGACCATCGCGGAGGATGCATCGGCGATGTATTGGAATCCTGCCGGTATCGCTGCCGGGACTCAGGCGCAGATGATCTATTCCCATTATGATTACATGGCGGACATCAACTATGACTTCGGCGGGGTGATCTTTCCCATGGGGGATATCGGCACGTTCGGCGCATTCGCCGGCTCCCTCGATTTTGGGGAGATCGAACGGACGACCGTCCTTTCACCGAACGGCACCGGAGAGAAGGTCTCTGCCGGTTCCGTTGTCTTCGGAATATCGTACGGACGCGCGTTGACCAATCGGTTCAAGATCGGGGGGAGCGTAAAGTACATCCGTGAAAGCATCTGGCATTCATCGGCGGCCGGATTCGCTCTGGATATCGGCGTGCTCTATACGACCTTCTTCAAGAACGTCAAGATCGGTATGTCCATCAGCAATTTCGGAACGGAGATGCAGATGAACGGACGGGATATGCTCGTTCAGCACGACATCAGCGAGCCGATCGCCGGGAACAATGAGAACCTGAATGCACATCTCGACACGGATAGATTCCCGCTCCCGATCCTGTTCCGTATCGGCATGTCGTCCAACATCGCGAAGGATTTCCTCGGGTCGGAGGACTATGACCTGATCGTTGCGGTCGATGCCGTCCATCCCAATGATAATTATGAGTATCTCAACATCGGTTCCGAACTGTCGCTGTTCCGTCGGCTCATCTCGCTCCGCGGCGGATTCCGTCAGCTGCTGCTGGCGGAACGTGAAGGAGGATTGACGCTCGGTGCCGGTGTAGAGACGGAATTGAACGGCAACGTGATCACTGTCGATTACGCCTATATCGATCTGGGAAGATTCGATTCACACAATAAAATCACAATCATGTTATCATTCTGAACAGGGATGATCTGAGGTTTGAATGAACAGAAGACTCTTCATAGCTGCGATGTGCATCATGCTCTCGGCAGGCACACCGCTTGCCGCTCAAAGTTTCGGATTTGGTGATGTCATCAACCGCGCGCGCAATGTGCATGCCGGGAATCTCATCCGGCTGACCTTCCACAACAACGGCCGGCTCGGTTCCGTGCGCGGCGATCAAAGTGTCGTCTACGGCGGCGAATGGCCCATCGGCAGCGGTAAGGTGCAGGTCGGAAACACGTCCGGGTATGTGATGTCCGAGATGCGCATCTTCGCCGGTTTGAAGCCCGGCACCACCGATTCCACTTTCGCCTTCGTCGTCCCCGGCATCTGGAATGAAGGATGGGACCCGAATATCTTCCCGCACGATACCCTCGGCCGGTTCCAGGGGTTCGAACCGCTCTCTGGATTCCTGAATCTCACACAGAAGGAGAAGGACCCTCAGCACGCCATCGCGATGAGTCATCAGGCGTTCAGCTGGCCCCCGTTCTGGCCGGATAAGACAGGCGATGCTGCCGACCCGGGATGGAGCAATCACTGGAACGGCTACTTCGGCAAGGATCAGCAGAATGCCGATGAGGAGAGCTATTATGTGATGGATGATTATCAGTACAACAGATTGTTCAAAGGTTTGAAACTGCCGCTGCCGGTACCGTCGGAACCGAAACGCGG
>JAVBYA010000108.1 GCA_030824295.1 Bacteroidota bacterium | reverse complement strand
CGGTCCGGCCGCGGGAGGTGGTATTGTCGATCACTTCGCACCAGAGATTGCCGTTGTCGAAGTAGATCTTGTTGCCGATGCGGACCTTGCGTGCCGGATCCACGATCACATCCCAGATGTTGTCCTCCACGTTCAGCTGACGGAGCAGGAAGACCTCGATCTTCGCGTTGGTCTTCTCCTTCTTGCCGATGAGGCGGGCCTGGAAGACCTTCGTCTGGTTCACAACGATGGTATCCCCTTTTTCGAAGTACTCCGCCACATCGTAGAAATGCCGGTCCTCGATCGTCTCTTCCTTCCGGTTGATCACCAGCAGTCTGGCATGGTCACGCGGACTCGCCGGGTGTTTGGCGATCAGGTTCCGGGGGACCGGGTATTTGTAATCGGAAAGTTTCATGATGCACTGTTCCTTTCGGGCAGAGAGCCCTTTGTTGTACATGTCGCGCCGCGTTCCGCCGATGGCGGCCGCCGGTCGCGGTATTATGCCGTTGAACTGTTCGTCCGGACCGCATCGAAGAACGCCGCTGCGATCCGTGCCGCGAACGGGTTCTCCCTGTCGGTCATCCGCTCCGGGTGCCATTGCACCAGCAGGAGGAACGGCTTTCCTTCTTTCTGTTTCCACTCCATAGCTTCGGCCACCATATCGTCCGAATACGCCGATACTTCGAGCATCGCCGCCGGGACGAGCACGGACTGATGGTGGTACGAGTTCACTTCACCGATGGGAGCACCGGTGCAGTGCTGCAGCAGCGTCCCTTCATTCACCGCGATGCGGTGACGTAGTTCGGGTGAACCTTTCTCTGATGTATGTTCAGCAAAACCGGCGGACGGAAGGTCCGCAACAAGTGTCCCGCCGAAATAGACATTCGCGACCTGCAGTCCGCGGCAGATGCCGAACACCGGCAGCCGGAGTTCCTGCGAAGACCGCAGCAGTGCGAATTCCAGATCGTCCCGCATCCGGTCGATCGCTTCCACTCTCTCCGCCGGCGCTGCCTTGGAAAGCTCCGGATCGACATCCTCACCGCCGGTCAGCACCAGTCCGTCGAATCCATCCAGCGCCCGCACGGTGCCGGAATGTCCGACCGTTACGAATTCCGCCTCCGGCTGATGGCTGCGAAGCCAATCAAGATAGACCGGCTGCTTCTTCGGATTCCCGCAATCTGTCACTGCGATCTTCATCGGCCTACGCTCTTCAGAATGAACGATCTCCATTGCTCCGGCTGATGGAACTGTACTTCCATGAGCACGGCGGATGCCGGCAGCGCGGCGAATTGTTCTGTATACCTTTGCAGCCGGACCGCGTCCTTCTCCGTTGTCAGAATGAAATCGGCTGATGCGTCATGGAACGCTGCAATGATCCGCTGTACATCGTCCGGCGTGAACGTATGATGGTCCGGGAAATCCAGCATCTCTTTCACCGTTACACCGCACGCCTGCAGCGTTCTCCGGAAACTCTCCGGTACTGCAATGCCGCAGACGGCGACCGCTGAATGCCCTTTCAGGATCTCAAGCGATTGACGGATCCCGCCGGCAATGTTTCGAATGCCGGTCGGCGAAAATCCTGCAGAGAAACGTTCTCCGGAGAACTGCATTGCCGGATCCTTGAGCATCACATCCGCAGCGGCAGCGTTCGGTGCTTTCGTTGCGATCACTGCGGAGGCGCGGACCATACTGCTCATCGGTTCGCGGCGGTATCCTGCGGGCAGCAGCATCGTGTCGAACGGCGGCTGCTGCACATCCGCAAGCACCACATCGACCGTGCGGCGGATGGCCCGGTGCTGGAATCCATCGTCCAGCACGATCACATCGGCACCGAATTCTTTGACCGCGAATCGCGCTCCGCGGACACGCTGCTCGTCGCAGACGATCACAGCATTGCCCGTCAGACCGGCGAGCAGGATCGGTTCATCCCCAGCCTCGGCAACGGATGCCAGGATGCGTGTTCCATCCGATACAGTCACCGTTCCGCGGGTGGCGCGGCCGTACCCGCGGCTGATCACCGCAGGCCTCATTCCCGCTTCGCGGAGGATCCGGACGGTCTCCGCAACGACCGGCGTCTTCCCTGTTCCGCCGACGGTGATGTTCCCGATGGAGATCACCGGAACACCGACGTCCACAGAAGTGAACCACTGCATGTCATAGAACAGATTTCTCATCCGGACGATCGGACCATACAGCCAACTGAGCGGCAGCAGAAGCGGATGCGGTCTCATGCAGCGCTCCGGCTGTGCAGCACATGTTCCGCTTCCTTCGTCAGCACCTGCAACCTCCGCTGCATCTCCCGTTTGTATACATCCAGCGGTTCGCCGGTCAGATCCTTCGGGACCATGATCGCTTCGCTGTAGACGACCACGACCCGCGAGAACGGCATCGGCACTTCGAACGCATCCCAGCTGCGCAGAACTTTCTTTGACTCCATCGCGATGCCGGTAAGGATGAGCGGAACTCCGGCGACCTGCGCTGCGCGGACCGCACCCATCTTCATCTCCTGCCGGGGACCGCGGGGACCGTCCGGTGTGATCGCCAGGGAACTGCCGGAGGTGAGCGCGTCGATCATCAATTGCATCGCCTCCTTGCCGCCGATATGGCTCGAACCGCGCACCATCGTCATACCCCAGCGCTCCAGAACGGTCGAAAGATATTCACCGTCCTTACTTTGACTGACCAATGCCGACACGCGCATGCCGGGAAGCGGGCGATGCACGAACCAGCCGACGAACATGGAGCCGTGCCAGAACGCCCCGACATAATTCCCGCCGCTGTCCAGGATATCATCCAGTGCATCGCTGCGCAGATGAACGATCCTGAGGGATTTTGCCCAGAGGAGCGCAATGCGCCACAGGAACAGCCGGAGAGCCGCCGGAAGCAGGAGCGATTTCATACGGACAGCACCGCTTCTGCAACGTGCGCTGCAGCGCCATGGCCGCCTAATTTCTCTTTCACTTCGTTCAATTCCTTCTTCATCGCTGCATACCGTTCCGGAGAGTCGATGATGCTCCGCGCAGCAGCGACGAGTTTCCCTACGGTCGCATCACCCTGGATCATCTCCGGCACGATGGACCGTCCGGCAACGATGTTCACCAGCGAGATGTGGTCGATCTTCACCACGAACTTCGCGATGCGGTACGTGAGGGCCGACGTCCGGTAGACCACGACCATCGGCGTTCCGACGCAGGCGGTCTCCAGTGTTGCTGTTCCTGATGTCACGTAAGCGAACTCCGCGTACGACATCACTTCGTGGGTGGCATGCTGCACGAACGTCACGTCGATCCCCGGCGGCAGATGCATCCGGTACAATTCCATCGGCAGGTTCGGTGCGACCGCCACAACGATCTGCTTCGTGCTTCCGGCAAGCTCCGCCGCAGAACGGACCATCACGGAGAAGAGATTCTCGATCTCCTGCTTGCGGCTTCCCGGCACGACGGCGATGAACGGCCGTGCATCATCGATGCCGAACCGTTTCAGGAATGCCGCGCGCGGCATCACTTCCTGCATCTCTTCCACGATAGGGTGTCCGACGAACTGCACCGGAACCCCTTCCTTCTCATAGATCGGGACCTCGAACGGGAACACGACCAGCATCCGGTCGATGAGCCCCTTCATCTTCTTTACGCGGCCTTTCTTCCAGGCCCAGACCTGCGGACTGATATAATAGACGACCTTGATGCCGTATTTCTTCACGGTCCGCGCGAACCGGAGATTGAATCCCGGATAATCGATCAGCACCACCACGTCCGGCCTCTTCAGCTGCAGCAGCTGCTCGAGGGTCCGTTCCACGGAACGGATGAGCGGCAGATGTTTGATCACCTCCACGAACCCCATGAACGACATCTCCCGCACATGGTACACCAGCTTCATCCCTTCCTTCTCCATCCGGTCGCCGCCGATACCGAAGATCTCCATCGCCGGCACGCGCCGCTTCAGTTCGCGCACCACTTCGGCGCCGTGCAGGTCCCCCGATGCCTCACCGGCGATCACCATCACGCGCTGCTTCATATCATCCCGCACAATAGCGGACCACGATCAGCAGGACCACCGCTGCGAATCCCTGCAGCGTGCGCATCTCGGACTGGATGCCGCGGGAGAAATCCGGTTCGCGGTGGAATGCATGCTCTCCGGCGTACCGGGTGAGACGCGGGAGAAAGCGCGGAACATTCTTGCAGTATGTGTCGTACTCCGGTCCGAACGCCGTGCGCAGATGCTCTTCTTCACGTGAAACGATCAAATGATACTGCAGGACGAACCAGACGAACACGGCGATGACCAGATACGGCACGAGTGCGTTGGACATCACGGCGATGCCGAGGTACATCAGGATGTTGCCGACGTAGAGCGGGTTGCGGACATGCCCGAACGGACCGTCCGTGATAAGATTGGTCGCGCCGACCACACCGGTCGTACGGGTCTCGCTGCCGGCGATGGAGACACCCC
>JAVBYA010000332.1 GCA_030824295.1 Bacteroidota bacterium | reverse complement strand
ACCATGATGTACGGACATCTGGAGAAGGATGAGGACATCATCGAACATCTGGAAGTGATCCGCCAGCTGCAGGATGAATACTACGGCTTCACGGCGTTCGTTCCCTGGAGCTTCAAACCGGGCAACACACCGCTGGAGAAGATCATCCCCACCTACGCCACCCCGAAACGGTATCTGGAGATCATCGCATTCTCCCGTATCTATCTCGACAACTTCGACCACATCCAGGCATCGTGGTTCAGCGAAGGAAAGAAGACCGGACAGATCGCGCTCCATTTCGGTGCGGACGATTTCGGCGGAACGCTGCTGGAAGAGAACGTGCATGCCGCAGCGAACTTCGTGAACAAGACGAACACGGAAGAATGCATACAGCTGATCCATGAATCAGGTTTCGACGCTGCCCAGCGCGGAACGTTGTACGATATCAAGAAGGTCATCTCCAAAACGAAAGCGGCGTGATCACCACGCCGCTTTCGTCGAATTTCCATTGATCCTATCCCGCTTCCTCCGCTCGGCACACGAGTGACCGCTTACGGTATCCCGGCAAGCATCCTTCCTTCCGCCAGCAATCGTTCCAGTTCATTCTCCGTTCTTCCTTCGGCATAGATGCGCACTTTCGGCTCGGTCATGGACGCGCGGATGAGCAGCCATCGTGAATCGCCGAACAGGAATTTGATACCGTTCAGTGTCTCCTTATCGTAGAGCTTCCGTACTTTTTCGACAAAGAATTCTTCAAGATTCTTGGAGGGATGGAAATGTTCGCACCGCTGCATGATGGCACTGCGGTCCAGGTCCTGCGCCGGGATGTCAAGCCTCCGGTAATGCAGCTCCCCCACGACGAGCCGGATCTCTTCCAACAGATCCGGGATCCGTTTCCCGCTCATCGCCAACAGTTCACAGAACAGAAGTCCGGAAAGGATCCCGTCCCGCTCCGGCAAGTGTCCCTTCACTCCGAATCCCGCGCTCTCCTCCACTCCGATCAGGTAATCGGTCTTCAGCATGATGTCCGTGATATTCTGAAAGCTCACATTCACGTCGTAGAACGGCAGATGCCACCGCTCGGCCAGCACCCGCACTTTATCCGTCACCGGGACCGACTTGATCACAGCACCGCTCAGTTTTTTGTATTGATGCAGATGCCATAACAGCAGCAGGATCGTCTGCTGCACGGAGATCCACGATCCCTCACCGGCACAGACCGCACACCGGTCCGCATCTCCGTCCGTTGCGATTCCTAGGATCGCATCGGTCACACTGACATTATAGAACAGCGGTTCGAGGTTCTTCTCGATCGGTTCCGGCTGACGTCCGTAGAATCCCGGTTCCGCCGCACCGAAGATGGTCTGCGCTCTCCAACCGAGGTCCGTGAGTATATCTTCCAGGATCGTCTGCCCTGCTCCTCCCATGGAATCGATCATCACACTCGGATCGTTCGCAGGATCTTCGGCGAAACGGCGGAGCGCATCGAAATCGATGACCGTCCGGAGATGATCCCGGTAGGAAGTGAGCAGATCGGCGGTTTGGATGCGATCGGTGGTACGGGGCAGCGTCGGCGTATCCTCCAGGAACGTTGCCACGCGCCGCGTCTCTTCGGAGATGAACGGTCCGCCGTATGCTGCTTTGAATTTCACACCGTTGTATGTGGAAGGATTGTGACTCGCGGTGATCATGATGCCGGCACCGCATGCATTATGGAGAACGGCAAAGGAAAGCACCGGTGTCGGAATGATACGGTCCGATAAGAGCACAGGGAATCCGCTGCCGGAGAGGACCTCAGCGAACAGTGAAGCATACTCACGAGACTGCCGGCGGCCGTCGAAACCGACGGCAACTGTTCTTCCTTCCAGTGATGAATTGCGGAGATAGCGGACGAATGCTTCAGCGACACGCAGCAGATTCTCTTCCGTAAAGAGCGTTCCGGTGAGAGCACGCCAGCCGTCGTTGCCGAATTTAAGCACTTGGGCTGTCACCGGTATGGTCCTGTGCGAGGAATTCCTGTGCGGCCAGGTATTGGTCCGCGGGGACGAAGATCTTGATGGGATATTTGAAAATAGTGCGGCCGAGTGCATTGTCCATGAACCCGTCCGCCATCACGCCGATATTCGTCGTATTGGCGGAATGCGTCGTGAACCCGGCACTCTGCAGGCTGCCGCGGATGATCTCCGCTTCATAGAAGTCGGAGGAGGTGAAGACAACGGACCAACCCTGGGTGGACTCAACAGAGATATGCGCATCACAATAGAGCCGTCCGTTCTTTTCGTTCAGACATTCCGTGCAGAAGAGCTGCTGGCAGATGACGCAGACGCCGGTCGCCACACCGGTGGGATGATTGGAGCAGGAATATTGATCCTCGGCATAGAGCGTTCCGCAGTGCGGACAGTAATCATTGTCCAGGTCCATCTCACCGCTGCAGTTGTCGCACTGGTCCATCGCCGCCGGCTGAGTAAGCTGTTCCACGAGCAGGATGTTGCACTCCGCGCAGAACAGCGCAGCATCGGTATACTCGGTCCGGCATGTAGGACAGAACTTCATAGAAAACAAGCATGGATTGATTCAATGATTCATTGAACCATTGAATCAATAAGTGAATGACTCAAAACGTTCGGGTATTAATTCATTCAAACATTGAAGAGGAAATGACAAATGTCCCCGTCCTCCATCACATATTCCTTCCCTTCCACATGCAGCAGTCCGGCGCTCTTCACGGCGGCTTCGCTCTTCAGGCGGAACAGGTCCGGACATTTCATGATCTCAGCGCGGATGAAACCTTTCTCGAAATCGGTATGGATCACACCCGCCGCTTCGGGACCCATTGCGCCTTTCCGCACGGTCCAGGCATGCACTTCCTTCGGTCCTGCCGTAAAGAACGTGATGAGTCCAAGAAGATCCATTCCCTCGCGCACCACCTGCTGAAGACCTGATTCTTTCAATCCCAGCCCTTCCAGAAAACCTGCCCTGTCTTCTTTCGGCAGCTCCGCCACTTCCGCTTCCACTGCAGCACTCACAACAACAGTCTTCGCTCCTTCTTTAGCAGCGATCTCACGTACCTCTTCCACATACTTGTTGCCGGTAGAGATCTCCTTCTCCGCAACGTTACAAACATACATCACCGGTTTATTGGTCAGCAAGTGCATATCCCTCAGCAGGATCTTCTCGTCATCGTTCGCCACTTCCACATAGCGCGCAAGCCGTCCTGTCGCCAGATGGTCCTTCACTTTCTGAAAGAATTCCGCCTCGGGTTTCGCTTTCTTGTCGCTCTTCGCACGGCGTTCTGCATCCTGCAGTTTCTTCTCGATCGTTTCCATATCCTTCAGGATGAGTTCCGTCTCGATCACTTCGATATCCCGCTTGGGATTCACACTGCCGTCCACATGGATCACATTCGGATCATCGAAGCAGCGGACCACATGCGCGATCGCATCGACATCCCGGATGTGATTCAGGAACTGATTGCCCAGTCCTTCCCCTTTGCTTGCCCCTTTCACGAGGCCGGCGATATCCACGAATTCGATGGACGACGGCACGATCTTCTGCGATCCGTAGAACTTCACGAGCTGATCGATACGGTCATCGGCGACCAGAACAACGCCGACATTCGGTTCGATGGTACAGAATGGATAGTTCGCTGCCTCAGCACCTGCTGCCGTGATAGCGTTGAAAAGCGTCGATTTACCGACGTTGGGAAGTCCGACAATACCGCAATTGAAGCCCATGGAATGAGAAGTCCTGAATAAAAGGTGATGAAAATTGCCCAGAGTTTATGGAATGATTTCAAGAAAGATACGAAAAAAAAGGGGGCTAAAAAAGTCATCCCCTGATATCCGCAACAGATGCAGATCACGCCGGCAGTAGCTCCTGTTTCTGATGCGCCATGATCGTCCGGTCATACAACCAATAGCGGATCTCTGAAGAATTCCGGCCTGGCCCAACTGCGTGCAGCCGTTCACCGGATTGAATACTCTCATTGATCAAGAGATCTTTCGACAGCGGCATACTCTTCCGGATACCGGCATAATCGCCGTAACTGGAGTACGGCCAATCGACCGGGCTCATCACCAGTTTAGCACGGAGCGGGTTCAGGTGGATGTACCGGCAGACGGTCATCAAATAAGACTCGTCCTCGATCCAGATCGCTTTTGTATGCTTCTGGAAAAGACTGCCGTGCCGGTCGAACCGTTTGTTGATCCCTTTGGTGTAAGAGGAAAGGAGGATGCCGATATTATCCCGAAGACGGTCCATATCGTCCGTCGTCACTTTGATGCAGAAGTGGAAATGGGTCGGCATCAGGCAATAGGCGATCGTATCGGCATAAGGAGAGACGAGTTTCTGGTACTTAGTGAGGAAATATTCATGGTTCTCTTCCTCTTTGAATACGATCTCCCGGTTATTGGAGCGATTATACAGGTGATAGTATTTTCCGGATTCGAGG
>JAVBYA010000427.1 GCA_030824295.1 Bacteroidota bacterium | reverse complement strand
CGTCGTTCAGTGCGATGCGGGACTGATCGATATAATTGATGACGGTCCGTTCGCCGACCTCGATCGTTCCTTCCGTCGGCTGCAGTTCCTGCAGGATGAGTTTCAGCAGCGTCGTTTTCCCCAAACCGTTGCGTCCCACAATGCCGAGCTTCCGCTTCTTGTCGAACAGCAGATCGACATGCGAAAAGAGTTTTTTCCCTCCCAGTTCCATACCGACATGCTTCAGATTAAGGACCGTGTTCCCTAAACCGCCGGGAGGGGGGAGAAGCAGATTGATCTCTTTCTCGACATGCATCCCTTCCTTGTCCGCGATCTCAAAATAGTTCTTCAGACGGCTCTTCGATTTGGTCGTCCGTGCTTTCGGTCCGCGCCGCACCCATTCCAGTTCGCGCCGGAGGAAATTGTTCTTCTTCTTCTCTTCGGTCGCCAGCTGTTCCTGCCGTTCGGCCTTGTTGATGAGATAATCGGTGTAGTTCCCGACATGCGGATAGCAGAGTCCGTTCGACAATTCCACAATGCGGTTGGCGATGGAATCCAGGAAGTACCGGTCATGCGTTACGAAGAGGCAGGCGCCGTCGTAATCGTCCAGGAATTCTTCCATCCATTCAATGGACTGGGTATCAAGATGGTTGGTCGGTTCGTCTAGGATCAGCAGATCGGGACGGGAGATGATGGCACGGCAGAGTGCCACGCGGCGCTTCTCACCGCCGGAGAGTGTGGTGATGTCGCGTTCCTTCGCCGGAACGTTGAGCGAGTGCATCGCCGCTTCCACGCGGTTCTCCAGATTCCAGCCGTCGAGCAAATGAATATGTTCTTCCAGCACATGGCGCCGCTCGGAATCGTAGGGGAGCGATTCGTATTCGCGGAGGATGTCGATCACATCATGCGCGCCGTCCATGATGTTCTCGAAAACGTTCTTTGATTCGTCCAGCGTGAAATCCTGCGATAGGTATCCGGTGATCAGATCCCTCTTGCGCGAGAACGTTCCGGTGTCCGGCGGGATGAGTCCTGCCACGATCTTGATGAGCGTCGATTTGCCGGAACCGTTGGTCCCGATCAGACCGATACGGTCCCCTTGATGGATATTCAGTGATGCTTCCTTCAGCACGACCTGCTCGCCAAAGCGGATGGAGATATCCTGTGCAGAGATCAGTACTTGTCCAATCGGTTTTGCCATGTGTCCATTTCTATATGAGAGAGGGGATGCCAATCCGCTCCGGTGGGAAAATTGTATTGAGTAAAATACGAAATTATCACCCGCCATCAGAGGAATATTTGAACAGAACGCCGATTGCAGTACCTTGAGAAAACCGTTACATTGAGGCAGTCAATCACCAGGAAGAGCATCATGGCAAAACAGAACGAAGAACGGCCGCTCATGGTCAAATGCCCCAACTGCAAACAGACCCGTGAGCCGGATTTGAACGAAACGACCAACCGGTATGTCTGCTCCATCTGCAATGAACCGGTCGATGTGCAGGTGATCGTGGAGAAGAAGAAGCGGGGACTGAAATGACCCGGCGCTTTCTGTGCTCTATTATTATTACAGCACTGGCCGTTGGCTCACTCAGTACCCAGACGAAGGAACAGATCCCGATCCTGCTGCGGTTCGATGATTGGGGGATGTCGCATTCAGTGAATGCAGCAGCGAAGAAAGTAGTGGCAACAGGGATACCTCTTTCTGCATCGATCATGTTCGCTTGCCCGTGGTATCAGGAAGCAGTGGAGATCGTGAAAGGACAACCGCACGTTTCGGTCGGTGTCCATCTGACATTGAATGCCGAGTGGAAGAACTTTCGCTGGGGACCGGTTGCCGGTCGAAGCGTTGTCCCCACATTGGTGGACAGTCTGGGATTCTTCTTCCCGTCACGTTCAGCGCTGTTCGGGAACAAACCGTCACTTGCAGAGATAGAAATTGAACTCCGTGCGCAGATCGACCGCGCGGTCCGGTCAGGTGTGAGAATCGATTATCTGGATTATCATATGGGAGCCGCGGTGCAGACTGTGGAGACCCGCGCCATCGTGGAACGGCTCGCTGCGGAGTATGGTCTGGCAGTTTCCCGTTATTTTGATGAAGTGGATGTGGAATCGGGGTACGCTGTTCCGGTGTCGAACAAACTTGATTCCATGGTGAACAGGACCAAAGCATTGAAACCGGGCGGAACGAAATTGTATGTGATCCATGTGGGAATGGATGATGCAGAATTGGGAGCGATGGAGGACTTGAATGTGTTCGGTCCGAAAGGAATGAGCAAACACCGCCAGTCGGAATTGGATGCTGTGCTCTCGCCGCAATTCCTGTCGGTGATCCGTGATCCGCGGTTCAGACTGGTGAACTACCGCACATTGATCGATGAACGCGGTCTTCGCGCAATGAAACGTCCTGTCCTCGAGTGAACAAATGAATTTGAGAATCCTGCTGCTACTCTTCGTTGTATCGCTGTTCTGCACAGCGCAATCGTCCATTCCATTCTCATTCGCTCACATCTCGGATACGCATATTGGCAATGCGACCGCAACTGAGGACCTGCGTCGTACCGTAGCGGACATCAACAGCATGGACTCACTTGCGTTCGCGGTCCTCTCCGGCGATATCACGGAGTACGGTTCGGATGAACAGTTGCGTCTGGCAAAGCAGATCCTCGACAGTCTCACCATCCCGTGGTATATCGTCCCGGGGAATCATGATATGAAATGGTCCGCATCGGGCGGACGGTCATTCTCGGTGGTCTTCGGTTCGGAGAATTTCGTGTTCCGGCACGGCGGCTATCAGTTCATCGGTATGCATCAGGGACCGCGCATGCGGATGGGGGATGCCTATTGGGCTCCGGAGGATGCGCGCTGGTTCGATTCGGTTGCCGCGGCGTCACGGCTCAGCGAGGAGCGGACACCGCTGATCTTTGTGACACACTATCCTGCCGATTCCGGCATCGCCAATTGGCGGGTGATGACCGAACGTTTGCGGAAATTCAACACTCAGCTGCTGCTGAACGGACATTGGCATTCGAACAAGTTCGATCATTTCGATGGCCTGCCAAGTTTTGTCGGACGCTCCAATCTTCGTGCGCGTGAAGAGTTCGGCGGTTACAACATCGTCACCGTGCGGAATGATTCCATTACGGCGGCGACACGTATTCCGGGACGACGGACACGTCCGGTCTGGGCAGCTATCCCGGTCGGTGATGCGAACTTCACGCCGCTTCCTCCGCTGGACCACGATGCGGTCTCTTTCGGCAGTGCATCGCTGCGATGGAAGAATGATGCACCGGTCTCCATGACATCCGCTCCGGTCGTGCATGGTGATAAGATCGCAGCAGGATATTCCGATGGCAGCGTTGTTGTCCGCCGTCTTTCCGACGGGAAGGAGCTGCTTCGATTCACCGTCCCCGGCGGTGTTTACTCATCCCCAGCAATGGATGACCGTTCCATCATCATCACATCATCGGACAGCACGATCGCATCATATTCTCTGAAGAACGGCAAGCGTCAGTGGAGTCTCAGAACGAATGCAGCGGTCGTCGCATCTCCGGTCATTCATAAAGGGACGGTCTATACCGGTGCCAGTGATCATATCTTTCGTGCGATAGACTTGAAGAGCGGAAAACTCCGCTGGTCATTCGACTCGCTGCAGGGATTCGTGGAAGCGCCGCCGACCGTCAGCGGAGGAAGAGTCTTTATAGGAGCGTGGGATGAACATTTGTATTGTCTGGACGAGCGTACCGGTGCATTGCGGTGGAAATGGAAAGGGGAGAAACGGGGGACCTTGCTTTCACCCGCCGTCTGCGAACCGGTAGTGGCGCACGGGAAGGTCTTCATCGTTGCTCCGGACCGATTCATGACGGCATTGGACATTGAGACAGGTGAAGTGATATGGCGGACGAATCGGTTCCAAGTGCGAGAGACGATCGGCATCTCGGAAGACGGCGAGAGGGTCTACGTCAGAACCATGAATGACTCTCTCTATGCGTTGTCTGCGCGGGCCGTTCAGCCGGAGGTGCTGTGGAGTCTCCGCGCCGGATTTGGCTATGACATCAATGCCGCTCAGATCCGTGAGAAGGAGGGGATCGTCTTCTTCGCTTCGGACAACGGCATGCTGGTCGTGGCTGATGGAAAGAGCGGTGCACTCCTGCGAACGATGCAGATCGGCTCGGTGATTGCACACACTCCGGTGCCGTTATCGAAGAACAGGGTCCTCTTCTCCAATATCACCGGGACGATGATGGATATCGAGTGGAAAGGGAAATGATCAATTTCCGATGATAAAGCCCAATGGTCAAAGCCTATTGAGAAAAAAAGGAATATGAAATTAAATATTTACCAGAAAATTTATTGCAGAGTTGTGCTTTATTATCAACAAAGAGACTTTCTCGACACAGCTATTGGACGTTCTTTTTTTGTTTTCACCTTTTTTCAGTGGGCAAATATAGAATTAATGG
>JAVBYA010000358.1 GCA_030824295.1 Bacteroidota bacterium | reverse complement strand
TCAGGCACTCGGTCGGACACGGATAGACGCACAGTCCGCAGTAGCAGCACTTCGCGATGTCGATGTCGAACTTCGTCACATAGATGCGCTTCTTCTGTCCGGTGGAGGTCTCACCGAGCGTCTCCGTCGGCGGTGCCTTCATCACTTCGATGTCGATGCAGTCCACCGGGCATGCCTTCGCGCAGAGCTCGCAGCCGATGCAGTCATCGAAATTCATGTAGAGCCGGTTCCGCACGCGCTCCGGCATCTGTTTCTTTACATGCGGGTACTGCATGGTCACGGTCGGCGAGACCATCTGGCGGAAGGTGATCCGCATACCGGTCATCGCCGAGCTCACCGCACGGTAGATATCACTGAAATATTCTGAGAATGCTGTCATATCGTTCTTATAGGATTATCGAACCTTCTTACATCACCATGATGAAACCGATCGCCACGATGCACACCAGCGCGAACGGGGTCAGGACCTTCCAGGACACGTACATCAGCTGGTCCACGCGCAAACGCGGCAGCGTCCAGCGGAGCCAGACATTGAAGAACACGAAGAACATCCCTTTCAGGACGAACCAGAATCCGCCCCAGACCGGACCGCTCATGAACGAGCCGAACGGCGAGGACCAGCCGCCGAAGAACATCACCACCACCACGGCCGAGACCAGGAAGAGGTTCGCATACTCCGCCAGATAGAAGATGGCGAACTTCATGCCGCTGTATTCCGTGTTGTATCCCTGCACCAGCTCGGATTCCGCTTCCGGAAGATCGAACGGGGTGCGGTTCACTTCCGCCATGGAGGAGACAAGATAGATGACGAACAGGACGAAGAGGAACGGGATGAGTGAGAGTTTCTGAACGAGAGGAAGGTTGCCGCCGAGTATGAGCCAGTTCTGGATACCACCCTCCTGCATCTGCGTCATGCTCTGCATGTTCATGGTGCCGTAGACCATCACCACACCGAGGATCGCGAGCACACCGGGGATCTCGTAGCTGACCAGCTGCGCTGCGGAACGGAGCGCGCCGAACAGCGACCACTTATTATTGGATGCCCAGCCGGACATGAGCAGTCCGACCACCACCAGCGACGAGACCGCGACAAGATAGAAGATGCCGAGGTCGATGTTGCTGCCGATGTAACCGCTGCTGAACGGCAGCACGGCGAACGAGGCATACGTGCCGACGAAGACCAGATACGGCGCAAGGATGAAGAGGAACTTGTCCGCCGCCGCCGGGATGATATCCTCCTTCTGCAGGAGCTTCAGCATATCCGCGAACGGCTGCAGCGTACCGTGCCAGCCGTTCTCCATGTACGCAAGCCGGTTCTGGATGTGGGCGGCCATCTTCATCTCGCCGTAGAGCACGACGAGCGCATAGACCAGGATGAAGGCGAGCGGCAGCAGCGCAAGGAGCAGTGCTGTCACGGCCGGTTCACTGAGAAATGTCAAAAGTGTTTCCATTGATCGCATTCGCTTTGTTGTTCCCCCTTCGTCCGAAACCTTCCGCCGACCGGCGGGGTCCGACCTGAGGGGTCGAGCTGATTATCTGTCCACTTCCCCGAGCACGATGTCGATACTGCCGATGATGGCCACGAGATCGGCCAGCATGGCCCCTTTGGAGATCTCGTTGATCACGCTCAGGTTCACAAATGCCGGTGCACGCGCTTTGATGCGGTACGGCGTCACACTGTCCTCTGCCACGATATAGAATCCGAGTTCACCGCGCGGTCCTTCCACCCGGCCGTACGCATCGCCCGGTACCGGACGGATACGTTTCGGGATCGCTTTCTGCACATCCCCTTCCGGCAGCGATGCGATGGCCTGTTCGATGATGCGGAGACTCTCCCACATCTCGCGCTGGCGGACCATGTTACGGTCCCACACATCTCCGACCGCACCCATCTCCCCTTTTCCTACGATCACATCCCACTCGAACTTGTCATACATCGTGTACGGATCGTCGCGGCGCAGATCGAAGTTCACCCCCGAACCGCGCAGCATCGGACCGCTGCAGGCATAATTGATGGCGAGGTCCTTCGGCAGGACGCCGACATTCGCCGTCCGTTTGATGAAGATCTCATTATAGTTCAACAGATCGTTCACTTCCTTCAGGGTCGTCTTGAAATCCTTGCAGAATTCCTTCGTCTTCTCGATGAATCCCGGCGGCAGATCGTGCGACAGTCCGCCGATCCAGATGTAATTATAGAGCAGCCGGGCACCGCAGGTCATCTCGAACAGTTCCAGGATCTTCTCGCGGTCGCGGAAGTAATAGAGGAACGGCGTGAACGCACCCATGTCGATACCGAACGTACCGATAGCGATCAGATGGGAGGCGATGCGCTGCAGCTCGGACATGATGATGCGGATGTAATGCACCCGTTCCGGCACTTCGATCTTAAGGAGTTTCTCGGCCGCTACGACATACGCGAACTCGTTGGTCATCGCCGCGACATAGTCCATCCGGTCCACATACGGCACCACCTGCTGATAGTTCGTCATGTGCTCGCAGTGCTTCTCGAAGCAGCGGTGGAGGTATCCCATGTGGGGGATCACGTCAACGACGATCTCGCCGTCCAGCACCACTTCCAGGCGGAGCACGCCGTGGGTGGAGGGATGCTGCGGACCCATGTTGACGACCATCTCTTCGGTCCGCAGTACGCGTCCGGTGGAGGTCTTGATCGTTTCAGTTGTTTCGGTCATTGGTATCGTGGGACGCCGCGCACCTCAGCAGTGCGGACATCCGATAAGTTAATACGGAACTTTCATTCCATTGTAATATTCGGGCGTCTGATAATCCTTGCGGAGCGGATACCCTTCCCAATCGTACGGCAGAAGGATGCGGCGCAGGTCCGGGTGACCGGTGAAATTGATGCCGTACAGATCGAACGCTTCCCGCTCATGCCAGTCCGCGGTCTTCCAGACCGATTCCACGGAGGGGATGTTCGGCGTTTCGGTCGGGACCTCTACTTTGAGCACGAACTTGTGGCGGTGGACCATCGAATACAGATGATAGGTCACACCCAATTTCCCTTTGTAGTCCACACCCGAAAGGCACATCAGGTAATCGAACTGCAGCCGTTCATCACTGCGCACGAATGCAGCGATCTCAAGGATGCGCTCCGGCTGCACTTTCACGAACGGGTCGGGAACGTTCTCCAATTTTCCTTCCAGAACGGCGTCGCCGAACTGCGCCTTCAGGATTTCATTGATCTCTTGTGCTGTCATAGTTTTTACCTTGTCTGTCCGTCACACTGTGACGGACCATATCTCGACGTCACACCGTGACGTCCCTTTTCTGTCCGTCACACCGTGACTGACCATGTCTCGACGTCGCACTGCGACGTCCCTTGTTTGAACGTTACAGTGTGACGTTTCTTGTTAGGACGTCACACTGTGACGTTCCTACACTGCTTTCTTCTGCACGAGACTTTCGTTACGGATCTTCTCCTGCAGTTTGATCAATCCTTCGATGAGTGCTTCGGGACGCGGGGGGCAGCCCGGCACGTACACATCCACCGGGATCACCCGGTCCACACCTTTCAGCACATGGTACCCATGTTCCCAATACGGTCCGCCGCAGTTGGAGCAGCTTCCCATGGAGATCACGTAGCGCGGTTCGGACATCTGATCGTAGAGCCGTTTGATGCGCGAAGCCATCTTCAGCGTAACGGTGCCGGAGACGATCATCACGTCGCATTGACGCGGTGTGGCGCGCGGGATGACGCCGAAGCGCATCATATCGAAATTGGAAGCGGAGGCGGCCATCATCTCGATAGCGCAGCAGGCAAGGCCGAACTGCATCTGCCAGAGCGACGAGAGCCGTGCCCAGTTCAACAGGTCATCCATCGTCGTGATGACGACGTTGGAGCTTTCAAATTTTTGGTCGAGTAATCCCATGGTGCCTTTCAGTTCAGAACGGTTTCGTGCGGTTCTTCAATGACGGTGCGTTTGGCGGAGGGAGCGAACTGCGGTGCCGGTTTGTCCCACTCCAGATCCCCTTTCATCCAGACATAAGCGTATCCCACCACGAGGATACCGATGAAGATGAGCATCTCCACGAATGCGAACATCCCGAAGTCCTTATAGACGAGCGCCCACGGGAACAGGAACACCGCTTCCACTTCGAACACGAGGAAGATAAGAGCGACTACGTAGAACCGGATGTTGAAACGGATATGGGAGGGGCCGATCGGGGTTTCGCCGCATTCATACGTGGAGAGTTTCTCCGCGTACGGCCGGCGGGGACGGAAGAGCCAGGAAGCGATCAGGCCTCCGCCGGTGAACAGGGCCCCCGCGATGAAGAAGGCGAGGATGTTGCCGAATTCTGTTAGCATATGGTTGTTCGTTAGGTGACAGTATTTAAAAACAAAACTGCGTCGTCAAGTGCAATTGAGCCCCTGCGACGCAGTCATGATCGTGGAACAGAAAGAATTATCCCCGAAGTTCGTCCAAATACCGCTCTGC
>JAVBYA010000346.1 GCA_030824295.1 Bacteroidota bacterium | reverse complement strand
ATATTACTGCGGATTCGAAAGGATCATTACTTCAGCAGCACCATTTTTCGGTATTGGGTCATTGGTCCGGATGTGAGTCTTGCAAGATACATTCCGCCGGCAAGGTGACCGGCATCGAAATTCCGACGGTATTGCACACCTGCTGTCAATTGCTCATTCATCAGTTCCGCTACTTCCCGTCCGATGGCATCGAATATTTTCAACGTTGCCGGTCCGCTGTTCTGCACTGTGAAGGTGATGGTCGTGCGCGGATTGAACGGATTCGGGAAATTCTGATGGAGCATGAATTCGTCCGGCGGTCCGGCATGGCCCCTCCTCTGCGTGACGATCCCGCCCGGCTTGTGCACGACGATTCCGGATGCTGCCGTTGCCAACCAGCGGTTCCCCATTCGGTCCACAGCAATATCCGTAATGACATCATTGGGTAATCCTCCTTCCGAAGGCAGAACGACCTTCCATGTCTCACCGGAGAGTTCACAGTATCCTGAAGCAGTGCCGATGAGCATCGTATCGCCGACCGATGCCAATGCACGGATGCCGTTCGACGGGAGCGGTGAATCCTGTTTATGGAAGATGGTCCAACGGCCGTTCACAACTTCTGCGAGTCCATTGCCGGTCCCGACGAACATTGTGGAGTCGTCCAACGGCGCCATGCACCAGGGATGGGTCGAGATGATATCGAGTTTGGAGAGGATGGTGAACCAGAGGGAATCTCCCTTCAGATACTCCATGTATCCGCGGAAGTCCGGCGCATCATAGGTTCCCATCCACAGCACACCGGTGCGGTCGAACGCAACCGCGCGGCTCCTCGGTTCGACCATGATGGGAGCGATGTTCTTCCACACAGTGCCGTTATAGTTCACCACGCCGCGTTCCGTCGCGAACCACGGCGTATTGTCCGGACCGATGGTGATGTCGAAGATCGTATTATGCGGAAGGTCCGAGTTCGCCGAATCAAAGTGTGTCCATACACCGTTGGACAAACGTGCCACGCCGGCATATCCCATACCGATCCAGATCACGCCGTTCGTATCCGCCGCAAGCGCAGTGATGTAGGGATCGGGAAGCGGAGAATTGACCGTATCATACGTGGTCCAGACCGTGCCGTTGAACGAGGCCAGTCCTGCACCGGTTCCTGCCCAGAGGATCCCGTCCCGCGTAACAGTGATGTCATAGACCAGATCCGAGACGAGCCCGGAATTGGCCGCAGTGTATCGCTTCCATTCCTGTGCGAACGATGAGGAGGCAATGAAGCAAACTATCATCAAAAGGCGGAGCATGTTGTTCCTAAGACTTAAATGATGCCATGAGTTTCAATAATTGTACCGCTTTTACCGCCACCATACCGTCCGTCGTTGTCATTCTCGACACACGTACTTAGCGCGGTCACTTCATCAGAATCACTTTCCGCATATCCGTCCTGCCGGACGAAGTCAGACGTGCGTAATATACCCCGCTGGACAGCGCACTGCCGTTGAATTGTACTGAATAGCTTCCCGGTTCCTTGACTGTGTTGACGAGAACAGCTGCTTGCCTTCCCATAGCATCATAGAGCGAAAGCGTGACATGTCCCGATTGCGCAAGCTGATACCGAAACACCGTAGTTGGATTGAACGGATTGGGATGATTCTGTTCCAGCGCGAACTTTAGCGGCGCAACAACGACAGATTCCACACTGTTCGAAATGGTGAATCGTCCGTCCCGGTCGATCTGTTTCAAACGGTACAGATACCTCCCTGCACCGACAGAACGGTCGTTGAACCGATACTCATGGGGGATGTTCGATGCACCATTGCCATCCACGAAGCCGATCGATTCCCATGGATCGCTATCAGCGGTCAGCAGTTGATTCTCAGAGCTGACCACTGACCTCTGTATTTCAAATCCAAGGTTGTTCGCTTCTGCCGCAGTTCTCCAGCGAAGTTCCACACCGGAAGCGCGCGAAACGGCGGTGAACGACGTGAGCTCTGCCGGCAGAGGATTCTCTTCCCCTGCTCCGATGCCGAACTCGCCGAGCACGGTCAAGCCTGTCCGCGATACGACCGGCGATGCGATCGTTCCCGTTCCGGCCGTATGGGTCCCCGGCACACTCCAACTGCCGCCGTTCGGACGATACAATGCGCGCAACGGGGAAACGGAAGCGATACCGGAGAAACCGGCGGCTGTAAGTTTTAGCGTGTAAATGCCGCCGCTGAGGCCGTCTCCCGCGGCAAGGGTCCAATACCCTTCCGGCGAATGATTGGTCACTGAGTATCCGGCATCATCCAGCGGAAGCCCGGCTGCACCGGGATCTGTTGCCAGGAACCTGGCCGTGACCGATCCGGCAACGGGAGCAGAAGTTACATCCAACGATGCCGGGCGCACCTGGGAAGCAATCCCGACCGGGAAGAGAATATCGTTCACCGTCGCTGCTGCAAGAAACCGTTTGAACGGTCCGATCACCGCACCGGAACTGTGCGTCAACGTACCGCGCTGTGATGTACCGGTGCCCAGAACGAGTGTATTGGTGCCGGTGGAGATGTTGCCGCCGGACATTGTAAGCTGCTGCGCTGCCGTGAGCGAGAACGAAGCGGCGGATGAAATGGAGAGTGATGCCGTTCCGTTCACTTCGATGGTATCGGCAGTACGGTTCGCGGTCAACGTCCAGCTCTTCACTCCGGCATTCGAGAAGATCACTTTTTTATACGTCCGGTCGCTGACCGTTTGCGCACCGGAGGAGGCATACTCCACCGTACCATTATTGGTGAAGCTCGATGAGAAGTTCACAGCACTGCCGAGAATGCGGTACGTTGCACCGGCATTCAGCACAGTTCTACCGGCAGATGTGAGCACATTGGTCGTGGTGGATGTTTCCAGTATGGATCCTGCATTCAGCAGCAGTGTATCAGCCCGAAGTAAACGGGAGGTCCTCCAGCCGGTGAAGAGGTTCAATGATCCCCCGTTCTGATTATAGATATCGGCGAAATTGTACCCTGTGATCACGTCGGTACCATACATGTTCACAGTGCCGAAATTCTGCAGCAGTCCTATCGCCGTAGTGTCGGCTGTGCCGCTGCGGATGTAGCTTGAATCCCCCTGAACAGTGAATGTTCCGCCTGCGTGCACCGTAACAGCCGGCACCGCTGCACTGCCCGCCAGATCCCGACCTTCCAGATCGTCCCCAGCTGTGAGGATGAAGGTACCGTCGACGACCTCCAGCCGTGTGCCGATGTTCAGGTTCATTTCACTTCCATCGGTCACAAGTGTTCCGGCAGATTTGTCCACGACCATCTCCATCAGACTTGTGGAGAAATCGGTGGAATCCTTGTTCCATCCGTTCAGCGATTGGTCATCGCTGCCGGCGAACGTGATGGTTGCACCCGATGCCCAGGAAGTGAAGGCTGCATGCGTTCCTGTTGCGAGCGTCAGATCACCATGCAGTGCGAGGTCCGCGCCGGTAGCAAGCCCGATGTGCGCGGTATTGTCGGCAAAGGTAAGGGACTTCGCTTCCGCTGATGCTGTTGTGACCGTCACCGTATGCCCGGCAGAGATCACAACGTGCGTCGTATCGTTCGGGACGCTGCTGCCGACCCAGGTGGCAGCACTCTCCCAATCTCCGGTGACAGCCGATGCGATCATCTTGTCCGGCGGGAAAGTATTGGCGATGGCGGAAGCCACTTTCGCATAGCTGGCCGAATTGTCCCGCAGACCGGTGAATGCCTGTTCGATATGCAGGAAGCGGCCGTTCGGGATCTCGGCAGCAGTACCACATGGATCGGGACTATTATTGATGAGACGACCCTGCGTGTTCGTCGTTCCGGTAAGCGTGGTCCATTCCGTATCGATGTGCGCCAATTTGAATTGCAGCGTTCCATCCAATGCCGTGAGTTCGTTCTTGAACGCAGTGAGCCAGTCCGCAGCCGGCGTGCTCTGCGTTCCGTTGCCGAGGATCAGATCGGGATACCCGGGATCCTTCACAAAGCCGTGCAGCTGTACGACGACCGCATTCGGCACTGAATGCCTGAACCGTTCCGTGGCGATCTGGAACGGTCCGTCATCGTTGTGCGCCTGATCTGATTTCCGGAACTGGTTGGAGCCGCCGCAGACCGATGTGGTGCCGTCGCACGAGGAAAGCGCTGTGGAATTGCAGCGATGCGTTCCCGCAAGGATGAAGGCGCGGGCACCGGTGTTCTTGAAGACCACGATCGCCTGATTCCCGGTGTTCGCGTCGTGCAGCGGGTGCGGCGCCTGAATGAACAGCCGAGAACGGAGCGGGGACGGATCGATGATGACCGTCCCCCAATAGTTGGCACCGGACGTCCGCTTTCGCAGGATCGAATACGTTCTGGAATTGGTGGTGTCCGTGAACAAGACGATATCATAATCGATCGTTGCAGCATCGGTCTGCGCTGAACCGTGCGCGCCGGTCAGCATATCCGCGACGATGGAACTCCAAAGGGAGGACTGTGCACTGTTCGGGAC
>JAVBYA010000079.1 GCA_030824295.1 Bacteroidota bacterium | reverse complement strand
AATGCCATCATTTAAGTCATGGCATGAGCTGTTTATATTGTTATCGGTTTTCGTCATCACTGCCAGTCATAATTCCCGCGACGGACCACCCTGAATCCAACAAACAAGGAACGGGCGATCGGTCCTAATGTAATGCCGCGGTATGCTACGCGGCAGAGTGTCACTTTGTCTTCCCTGACACCTTCTCCGGAACCCCGGGCAGCACCGCCTCGAAGTAATCGATAGTACAGTGCGGTGGAGTCAGGTCCATGCGGATCCGTCTGCTCTACAGCAGAGTAGCGCTTATAGAAATCCCAGCACCATTCAGTGACATTCCCGCTCATATCATGGATCCCCAGTTCATTCGGCTGCAGTAACCCAGTCGGCATCGACCGTTCTATGGTGTTGTTGAAATTCCATGCAACCATATTCAGATCGTTACTTCCGCTGAAAAGATAATGCTTCGTCAGCGTACCCCCGCGGGCAGCGAACTCCCATTCGGATTCGGTCGGCAAACGGAAACCGTTGGCATTCCAGCGAACATACGAGTTGCGAAGCACGACAATGCCGGTTCTGTACGGTACGGTCCATGTGCTGTCTGTATAGTACACCGGCGTCAATCCATATTTCTCGGAGCGGGCATTGCACCATTTGACCGCATCGTACCAGCTTAACAGGGCGATCGGGTGGAACGGTTTGATCCTGGAGGTATCGATGTTCAGATCGGTGTAACCGTTCTTCCTGCCCCAGGCGTGGACGTCGTTCCATTGTTCGAGTGTCACTTCGTGCTTCCCCATCCGGAAGGGACTCAGCGTAACGCGATGGATCGGCAGCTCGCTGGAGTCCAGTTCACTGCCCATCAGGAATGAGCCTCCCGGAACGCGTACCATATCGATGCCGGAGAGACTGAGACCATCCGGATACAGGACGATCTCAGCCGATCGGCCGATGTTGCCATCCGCATCCAGGGCCAGTACAACAAGGATCTGATTACCGATGCCGTTCATGAACTGACACGGATATGTATATGGCGCAGAAGAGTCGATCGATGCGAGAGTGCCGTTCAGGTAGAATTGGACGCAGGTGACCTTGATATTGTCGGATGCTGCTGCGATGAGTGTATACGAGGTATCGGTCTTGACGGTGATATCGGATGCAGGAAAGAGGATCGATACCGTAGGAGCGACTCTATCAGGAACCGCTCCGGTCCCTTCATCCTTGATACAGCCGGTCATCGTGATCGCTGCGGTAGCGAACACACAATACGTGCGGAGTGCCCAACGGTATGCAGGAGAGAAGATCATTCGAGTGAAAACACTGTGTGAAAAGTTGACCGACAGATGTATTGACTGAGCAAATACATCTTTTTTAATACTTTTGATCCCCTGGAAATACTGCATCGCTTACGTATATTTTGGCAAGAGCTGTTCTTACCTTGCGGGCGTATATATCTCACATTTCTTGCTGAGTCCGTTAATGTATTCACCACCAAAGACGAGGAATTTCCCGTCTACTTCAATGGCCCATGCTGCATCAGGATAGCCATAATATGTCGGCTCAGCGGTCCTCCAAATTCCGGCTGCATCGTCATAGATCTCGCTTCGGCTCCCGTCCCCGCCGATCATCATGACTGACGAAGAGGAAAGAGGGAGGATCCCGGTGATGATTCCATATTGTTCGTTTGTCCTATTGACCCGTTTCCATTGTCGTGTCGAAATGGTGAAGATACCGCTCGGCTCTGATGAGTTCCCGGGAAATGTAAAGACCCTGTCATTATCCCATGGAATGAAATATTCGAACATGCCAGGCCGGGGATTTGAATAACCGATCTTGGACCAGTGCTCGCTGTTCTCATCGAAGGCGGCAAATCCATCGTTCCCGAACACTATGACAGTACCATCAGTGGATTGGACCACGTTGCCTGAAGTGATGGAGGAATCAACACTACGGAACGTATACGTTCCCGGATCGAAGATCTCGCATGCCGGAATACTGTCCACGTCGGATGATGCATTGGTGTACCGGAGTTTGATGAGCAACACTTTTCCGCCGGGGAGTGTTGCGATGAAGAAATTCACCCACGGTCTGTTCAACGGTCCTGATCGGACGACCGCTCCTGTCGCGGCATTCCGGATCTCAAAGGTCTTGCTTGATATATACGGACCGGTACCAGTCTCTCCAAGGTTCTGACCGCCCACGATCAATATGTTCCCATCCTTCAGCACCGTATATCCATGGGAAGTCCTCCGTTCCAACATTGTGCCGCCGCTCAGCCACTGATCATTCTCCGCAGAATACCCGTAGATACCGTCCGACACAACCGGTTTACCTAAGAACGCCGAAGTATACACGATCCCTCCGCAGAAGAAGATGCTTCCGTCCGGCATGATGATGGGTCGTGACGGTATGAACGGCAAGGAATACTCTTTGAGCACCTTCCATCGGCGTGCTACCGTGATGGTCGGTCCGGTCACCGTGATCCCATTGAATGTCAGGGATACGGTACCGGATACGGCATCTATCGGGATCGTGAATTTGACCGTCGATCCGTAGATGCTGTCGATCGGGACCTGCTTGCTCCCCAGGAACACTGTGTAGTTCTTCTTTACAGGGTCGATCCTTGCCACCGTTAGCAGGATCGTATCCAGCAGGTACGCATTGGTCCGTGAGACGCTGATGATCTCGAAGGTGGTGTCCCGGATGACGGTGAGCACCGGTCCGAGGACGCGATGTCCATTATTCTTAACGGACAATCGTCCGGACATCACACTGTCCGGCGCCGCAGCCACAATGGTTGTGGGAGAGACGGATATGAGCGGCAGCGGGACCGAATCAAGGAATGCCTCGGTGTGTGTTATGGAGGTATCGAAGTTCTTCCCGGTGACAGTGAACCGGGCGTTCTGCATCATCGTCAGCGGGGAAACACTGATGATCTCCGGTACCGGTTGGGTCGGTATCGTTACCAGTTCATCGTTCTTACAACCGAAGATATTCAAAAGGAAGAGAAGGAGGAGGCCGTGTCGGGATTTCATGCGTTCAATAGGTGATTGTGATCGTTGTTTCTATGACCATGGTCCGCAATGACTAATTTTCAGTAATAGTCAAAGTATCCGAATAAAAATATTTATGCTCACTCTGAAGTGCCATTACATCTTTATAATTGCCAATGGCGCTGTAGATAAACAGCGACTGTTTCAGCGGGCACCCGTGCATCTGTCATGGTATCACGTAAGTCTTGGCAAGACTCAGAATAACCGTATCCCGACATTCAGTGTGAAACGGGTCGGGAGGATCGCCTTGTCATTCCTGCTGCTCAACGGGTAGTGCACCATTCCCGCCGCGAACAATCCCCGGTCCGTGAACGGCTGCCACTGCCATCCGGCCAGTGCGATGATCCATTCGTTCGATTCTCCGGTCCCGCCGAATCCTTGTAAGATCCTTCCGGACCCCAGTCCAACGAATGGTGCGGAGCTCTCTTCACTCAAATAGATCTTCAGTGTAGTGCTGCTTGTGAATAGCAGCGTCGACACCTGAACATCGGCATAGCGGTGAACTGCAAATCCCATTCCCGGACCGGTCATGTCCACATGGACATAGAAGGGGACCGTTTCACGCAGGACCGGAAGGCGATCGGAACTGTCTGCTGCAGCCGGGTCGTTCGCTCCCCACAACGGCAAAGTAAAAAGGAGTATGCCAGCAAGGATTCTCATAGTGTGCAGCATCATTTTCTTTATTGTCGGGAATGTCCTTGATCCCATTGCACTCTCCCATATCATGGCGTCAGTGAAGCCACGATATGTTCAGGGGAAAGAAATTTCAGTCCACGAGCTGTTGTACTGTTCATAGACAGCGCGGACACGATACTTCTGCTGCAGATTGCCGGGAACTTCCCCTGCTCTGTAACTTGTCTCTTCAGTGACGAACACCAATCTCCAATTCCAATTATTCTGGACATTCCCTGATTCGATCTCATAGTGACTCGCCTGCGGACAATCCTGCCAGCTGAGATAATAGCCGCCCCCCTCGATACCGATCCCTATTTTAACCGATGGGGATGTCGCAGAATCCGAAGTTGGGCGCGCATTGTAGTAATTGGCCAATGGATCGACAATTGTTTCGCTTTCCTTCTTCTCACATCCCGTTACGATGAGAATACTTCCAAGTATTGATATTTGTAATATTTGGGATATAGTCATTGATGAATTGTCCAAAATTGAATGTATGGTGTCATTACCTTTTTCTTTGGTGCGATAGCCATGTTCAATGTTGAAAAATGATATGTTCAGGGGATTATGGAGTTTCTTCCTGAAGATGGTCATACGAGAGCACCATCGTCGCTCCGAACCCGAACCCGGGGTACACTTTGCTGAATACAGCCGCTGCATCAATGCCGACCGCTGCCCGATCCGTTAGCTGGAATATCACCGATGCGCCGACAGGGAATGAGTACAGATACTCACCGTAGATGGAGTAACTGCTCACCTGG
>JAVBYA010000389.1 GCA_030824295.1 Bacteroidota bacterium | reverse complement strand
CGTCTCTCCACAGATACGCAATAAGAGAAACTGCGTTCTGCAGTTTCTCAGTGTCTCCTTCTTTCCTTCAATCCATGCACAAGTTCAACATCGTCATCTTCAGCGGTGCCGGTCTCTCTGCAGAGAGCGGTATACCGACGTTCCGTGACAGCGGGGGACTGTGGGAGCAGCATCGGATCGAAGATGTGGCTTCACCGGAAGGATGGAAACGGGATCCGTTACTGGTGCTGAACTTCTATGGTATGCGTTTCCAGAAACAGAAGGAATGTCAACCGAATCCCGCGCATCTCGCCATCGCCCGTCTCTCAGAACGTCATTCCGTTGTGAACATCACGCAGAACATCGATACATTGCTTGAGAGGGCGGGCTGTACGGATGTGTGGCATCTGCATGGCCGCATCGACCTGCAGAAATGCGAGGAACACCATTCTCTTGCGTTCCCCAGTTCATACGATTCATTCACCTGCGATCATCGCTCCCGCATCGACCGTCCGATCGCGCTCGGGGACCTCTGTCCGAAATGCGGCGGCCAGTTGCGTCCGGATATCGTTTGGTTCGGAGAGCCGGTGGATATGCGGGAGGCGGAACTGGAACGGCTGGTGCGGAACGCTGATGTCTTCATTGGTGTGGGGACATCAGCGCAGGTGTATCCGGCGGCGGGAATGCTCTCGATCTTCCGGAACACTCCTGAGCGGTATTTTGTGGATCCGCATCCGAATTATGATGTGCTTCAGGGATTCCATGTGAAGCAGGGGAGTGCCAGTGTTGAACTTCCCAAGATCGTTGCAGCATTATTGTCCGAATAGCGTGCTGTCTGAATGGAAAAAGCCAACCTGATGTAACGCAGGTTGGCTTTTTCTGTTAATGGATCTGTCTATAACGGTCGGGATCAGCCGGTATTCCGCAGTCCTGCAGCAATGCCGTTGATGCAGAGGAACATCGTTTCTTCCATCTCTTGCCGCTGTGCATCGCTCAATTTCCCCTTCCGCAGTCTCCGCAGTAATTCCACCTGCATCAGGCTCATCGGATCGACGTACGGATTCCGCAGCAGGATCGACCTCTGCAGTGTCGCATTGTTATCCAGGATGTGCCGCTGGCCGGTGATGCGGATCAGCAGTTTCCTGGTCTGCTCGAAATGTTCGCGCAGTACTGTATATGTCCACATCCGCAGTTCCTCCGGCTCCACGAGTCCTGCATATTCCTGCGCGATCTCCATATCCGCTTTTGCCGTGATCATCTGGATATTGTCCACCATCGCGCGGAAGAAATTCCAATGCTTGTACATCTGCTGCAGTGCGGCGAGCGGTACGTTCTGCAGCGCATCCACTCCCAGCCAACCCGGAACATTGTGCCGGCTCTGCATCCAGGCAAAGACCCAGGGGATGGCGCGCAGGTCCTCGATCCGCTCCGTGTTGGTCCGCTTGGCCGGACGGGAGCCGATCTTCATCTTCGTGATCTCCTTCAGCGGTGTGGCCTGGAAGTAGTATCGGACGAATGCCGGATCATCATAGACAATGGAACGGTATTGACGGAAACAATGCTCGGAGACGGAGGACATCGTCTCCAGCCATTGCGGATGCTTCGCCACTTTGATGCGGTGAAGATTCGTCTTGTCGAAGAACTTGAGCATCATGGCGGAGGTCGTCAGTTCCAGGGAACGCTGTGCGATGTCCGTGTGTGAATACTTCAGCGAGATCACTTCCCCCTGTTCGGTGATCTTGATCCTGCCGTTGATGGAGTGGCCGTTCAGCGCCATGATCGCCTGATATTCCGGTCCGCCGCCCCGTCCTACGGTGCCTCCTCTGCCGTGGAAGAACATCCAGTCCACACCGTGTTTCGCGGAACATTTGGACAATGCACGCTGGGCGGTATAGAGCTCCCAGTTGGAAGTGACGATCCCGCCGTCCTTGCTGCTGTCCGAATACCCGAGCATGATCTCCTGGCGGTTCTCCCGGAAACCAAGATGATGGCGGTACGCCGTATTCGTATAGAGTTCCTCCATGATGCGGGTCGACCCGCGGAGATCTCCGATGGTCTCGAACAGGGGAACGATCTCCAATGCACTGTATCTCCGGGAAGGATCATAGAGACCGGTCAATTTCATCAGGTAGAGCACCTCCAGCACATCCGCAGCGGATTCCGTCATACTGATGACGTAGGACCGGATGGTCAACGGACCGATCTCATCGATGGAGCGCTTGATGGTCCGGAACGTGTCCAGTACTTCATGGGATGCTGCAGAGAGCAGGGACTCGTCCACCGTGAGCGGAGAACTCCCTTCGACCGCATCGGTCAGCCATGCTGCGCGTTCGGCATCGCTGAACGTATTGTACGGCACGGTGCGTTGCTGGACGATCTCCGCAACGGCAGAAGAGTGGATCCGTTTGTGCTGGCGGATGTCCATCGTGGCAAGATGGAAGCCGAAGGTCTCTGCATTGCGGATCAGGTCATAGAGTGTTCCGGTCGTCAGCACGCTCCCTTTGTTCTTCTTCAGGCTGTCGCGGATCGTGTACAGATCATGAAGGAACTCATCGGCATTCCCATACGCTGATTCACCTGCCGGCAGGGAGCCTTCCAGCTTCTTCCTGAACCGGAGCAGTTTGCGGTAGACGAGCGCGATCTTCGTCCTGTAGCGTTCACTGGGATTGCGCACGCCGGGAGGGAAGACCTCGCCGTCCCGCTCCAGTGACTCCCGGATGCTGCGGTTCAGTTCCTCGGAGACCGGAACGCTCTTCTCTGATTCGCTCCGGATGATATAGAGGTCATCCAGCAGTTTCAGATACATATCCACCGCTGTGACCGCCTGACGCTTCACGGCTGCCCAGGTGACATCCGCAGTGACAAAAGGATTCCCGTCCCGGTCCCCGCCGATCCATGTGCCGAAGCGGATGAACGACGGAAGAGAGGAGGAAAGTGTAGGATAGGTCGCGGCGAGCGCCTGTTCCATCTCCCGATAGAATGCCGGAACTGTATACTGGAGGACCTGTGTGAAATAATAGAGACCGTTCGTCACTTCATCCAATGGATTGATGTCGTAACTGCGCGTCTCTTCGGTCTGCCACAGACTGGTGATGTTCCGTTTTGCCGACAGCGTGATGGCATCCCGTTCACTCTGCAGGAGGGAAGGGCGGTCCAGATCCTCTAAGATCTCCCATATGCGGGAATGTTTCTCCAATACCGTACGCCGCAGCGCTTCCGTTGGATGCGCAGTAAAGACCGGCGCGATGGAAAGACGGGAGAGGAACCGCGACATCTCGGCGGCGGTGACATTCTTCCGTTTGGATTCCTGCAGTGTATGACGCAGGGAGCCGTGGGGGTACTGTGCCGTTCCATGCTGTTTCTGTTCCCGCAGCCGGCGGATGCGGTGATGCTGCTCCGCGATGTTCACCAATTGGAAATATGTGGAGAACGCGCGGACCAGTTTCCGCATGGATGACAGGTCCATCCGGGCGAATTTCTTCTGCAGCGACGTCAGGATCCCGGCGTGACCGTTCGTTCGGTATTCCTTCGCCGAACGCCGGATGAATTCCTCCAGTTCCAGGAACCGTTTCCCTTCCTGTTCTGTGATCACCTCGCCGAGCACATTCCCCAGGAACCGGATGTTCGCGCGCAGGTGCGCATCGGAGCGCTGTATATCATGATGGTTCTGCAAGGCTCACCGTCTCCTTCCGCTCAGTTCACCGATCCTCTGCAGAACGGTCTTGATCTCCTGATCCCAGAAACTCCAATCGTGTTTCCCCGGGAGTTCGTGCATCTCGAATGCCGCTCCCCGCGATCGAAGGATGCCGGCAATGTCATGCGCTTGTCCGACGATCTCCTGGATGCCGTCCTGTGAACCGGTGGTGAGGAAGATATAGGGAAGTGAAGCACCATTCGCCTTTGCAGCAAGGAGCATCACATCATTCTCATCCCAGAATGGCGCACGACGATCACCGAACAGCGCACGAAGATTCACAATGGAAGAACGGGACCAACGTGCAACGATGACGGAATCTTCCAATGCCGCGGGGAATTGCATGGAAGGGCTGATCCCTGCAGCAAAGAAGAACATTCCGGGATACTTCAGTGCCAATTTTACCGCCCCGTAACCGCCCATCGACAATCCGGCAATGGAGCGATGAAATTTCGTCCGGATGGTGCGGTATTTCTTCTCGACGGAGGGGATGACATCGACCATGAGGTGGTCCTCATATCGTGCATTGGGAACGAGGGGGGAATTGGAATACCAGCCGTCGCCGCCGTCCGGTGTAACGATGATCAGCCGGTGGTCCTTGGCATAGCGGATCAGTCCGGTCTTTTCGACCCAATTAGTATAGCTTCCCCCAAGTCCATGGAGCAGATAGAGTACCGGGAATCGTTCTTCCCCTTTGTGATACCCCTCCGGTAAAATGACCGTGTATCGCGATATGGAATTCAATGAGGTCGAAAACAGGCTGTCTGTCACCACCGTCACTTGTGCTGCGGAGGAGGCAGTGAGTAATACAAGAAGAGTGAGTATTCGCATGATCATTTTTAAGGTAGTTGATGATGAATCATAA
>JAVBYA010000262.1 GCA_030824295.1 Bacteroidota bacterium | reverse complement strand
TTTCTGTTCCATAGGTCCTTATGAATTATTCTTTTTATACCGTTTCATCACCGCTTCCAGAGCATTGAACCGCCCTTCCCAGACGATGCGGAACGGTTCGACGAAATCGGCCACTTCTTTCATCTTCTTCGCATTGATCAGATAGTGCATCTCCCTCCCGTTCTGTTCCTGGATGAGCAGCTCACATTCGGTCAGGATGCGTAGGTGTTTGGAGACGGTCGGACGCGCGGAATCGAAGTTGGCCGCAATAGCACCAGCCGTCATGGAATGCGACGCCACCAGCAGCAGGATCGCTCTGCGGGTCGGGTCTGCTATCGCCTGAAAGACATCTCGTCGTAGGTTCATTGTGTAGTTATTTGGCTACACAATATAACACGGGGAACCGCACAGCGCAAGTATTTTTTGCACCGTGCGGTATTTTTTGCAAAGACTTAAAATGGCGGGTGTGAGAATGGAGCTATCGTTTGAGGGTCCCGTGGAAGTAGCGCTTCCCGACCACCTCATCCAGGACAATGAACAGAATGAAGACGGAGAGACCGACCAGCAGGAATTTCCCGAAAGGAGAATTGACCGTGTGACTCACCGGCTGCAATGAACGGGAGGACCATTCTGCAATGCGGTCCACCGCGCCATCGTAAAGGTTCCGATACGATTGTATGGCAGAAGGAATCAGTGTATGCTCCCGAGTTCCTGTGCCTGGACCGGAAGCGATGACGATGCCGACCATCGTCAACACGATGGCCATAGCGAACAGGCCGGAAGAATTCCGTGCAACTCGGAACCAGAAGGATTCCTGTCGGGCGGGAAGAATGGCGGCAAGAATATTCCGCCGGAGCCGTGTCGGGACCGGTGCTGACATCTCCGCCCGAACGGATCGTTCAAGCGAACGGATCAACCGGACCTCCTGCTGCAGCCGGGGTGAACCGGCTATACGCTGTTCCATCTCGCGCGTTCTTTCCGGCGTCATCCGTCCATCGCAGTATTCCATCAATTCCTGATACGTTGTCTTCTTCATGTCATCATCCCATAGGTATGTTCAGGGAACCGTTTCATCACCGCATCCCGCAGCAGCATCCGTGCCCGGAAGAGCCGGTTCTTTACCGTGCCGATCGGAAGTCCGGTCACCTCCATGATCTCCTCATAACTCTGCTCCTGCAAAAGGAACATCGTCAGGATCGAGGCATATCGCGCTTCCATCCGTGCGATCTCATCCCGGACGAACAGATCGAACTCGCCGGACTCCATCATTTCGTCCGGAAGAGCATCATCGGCCGGTATCTCCACCGATGTCTCATCGCCGTGAGCATCATCCTGGGTCATGTCGGTCGGTTCCCCGCGTCTGGAAAGCATCGTAGCACAGACATTATAGACGATGCGGTAGAGCCAGGTGGAGAATTTTGCTCGCCGTTCGAATCCCGGCAGCGCCCGATACGCACGCACGAATGCATCCTGCAGCGCTTCCTCCGCATCACGGCGGTCCTTCAGCATCCGCATTGCCAGCGTCATGGCATAAGGAGAATAACGGTCCACCAGGATGCCGTACGATCTGGCATCCCCGTCCGCAGCGCGACGGATCACGTCACTCTCCTCCGCAATCATTGTTGGTCCATGCATGTCATTATAGAGTAAGACCGGGAATCCCGATCCAAGGTTTCAGTCCATGCTTTACGACAATGAGGAGGAAAAGTTGAAACCTTGATGGCCTTGCTATGGTCAAACAGGGTAAGAACACACACAACAGGAGGAACAATGGAACCAGATATCGTCATCCCGATCTTTTTGTTCGGCGGAACCGCTCTTATTCTCTGGAAATATCTCGATTCCCGTCATAGAGAGCGGATGGTCATCATCGAGAAAGGACTCGTCTCGGAGGACCTGAAATATCTCTATTCTTCAGGAGGACGTCCGGCCCACCCGCTCTCGTCACTGAAATATGGCATGCTGGCAGCCTTCATCGGCGTCGGGATCCTTGTCAGTGCATTTCTGGCGCGGGTATTCTGGGATAGTGCGGAGCAAGTGACTGCAGGGGTCATCTTCCTGTTTGCCGGGCTCGGACTTATCACCTACTACTCCATCGCGAAGAAACGGCTGGAAGAGGAACGACAGACACTTGCCATCAAAGAATAAAAGAGTGTTGTACCAATAAAAAAAGCCGGATCATGATCCGGCTTTTTTTTCGTACACTGTAAGCGGTTTCTGTATCTCCTCTTCGATATGATATCGGAGATTATCGGGACAGAAATCATACCCGTTCGGCCAATACACTCCCCTCCCGTTATCGTACACCTTCATGGTGCGGAAGTATTCCGCATCCAGCAACGGCTTCGTGAACTCACTGGATGCGATGAATGGTGTAAGGTCGATGGTCTTCTGTATACCATCGCTGAATGTAAAAATGACAATGTAATCGCTGAGAATAGTTGCTGAATTGACCTTGATCATTGGTCACTCTAACATTTGACCAGATTGGTTATCCGAACATCGATATCATAGAACCGGCAGAGCTCTGGCATCGTTACTGTTCCGGCTGGAACTTGTGCACTTCCTCCACCACCACATCCACGATCTCGCTCTCTTTGATCTTACGGATCATCTCCCCTTTGCGATAGAGGATGCCGACCCCTTTACCGGCCGCGATGCCGATATCAGCATCGCTTGCTTCGCCGGGACCGTTCACCACGCAGCCAAGCACGGCGATCTTCACCGGTTTCTTCACACCTTCGAGACGCTTCTCCAGTTCCGCCATGATGCCGAACAGGTCGATCTCCAACCGTCCGCAGGTCGGACAGGCGATGAGCTCCACATTGCGCGTGGCCAGTCCCAATGAGCGGAGGATCTCCTTGCCGACTTCCACTTCCTTCACCGGTTCGTCCGTCAGCGACACACGGATCGTATCGCCGATCCCTTCCGCCAGCAGCGTGCCGATACCGACCGCCGATTTGATGGTGCCGATGCGGGTCAGTCCCGCTTCCGTCACACCGAGATGCAGCGGTATGTCGGTCCGCTGCGCCACCAGCCGGTACGCTTCGATCATCAGCCGCACATCGGTCGATTTCACCGAGATGATCACATCGCGGAAATTGAACTCGTCGCAGATCCCTACGTGGCGCATGGCGGATTCATACAGCGCTTCCGCCGTCGGATACCCGTATTTTTCCAGAATGTCCTCTTCCAATGAACCGGAATTGACGCCGATACGGATCGGGATCCCCTTGTCCTTCGCTGCGGTCAGCACCTGGCGGATGCGGTCCTTGGAACCGATGTTCCCCGGATTGATACGCACCTTCGCCACTCCCGCTTCCACCGCCTTCAAAGCGAAGACGTGGTTGAAGTGGATGTCCGCAACGATCGGGAGCGGGGACTGCCGGACGATCTCTGCCATTGCATCCGCCGCTTCTTTATCGTTGACCGTCACACGGACGATATCGCACCCTGCTTCATGTGCGTCGATGATCTGCTTGACCGTTCCTTTGATGTCGTCCGTCTTCGACTTGGTCATGGTCTGCACCGAGATCGGTGCACCGCCTCCGACCTTGATGCCGCCGATATTCACCTGACGGGTATGCCGCCGGATGCCGACCTTATAATTGGACGGGAGTGAGGTGGTATTGCCGTTCGTCGGCTGGATGACTGGGAGGATGTTGTCCATATGTAATAGTTAGTTGTTGAAGAACGCTGAGACGCTGAGACGCAGAGAATGTTTATAAAATCGGTGATTTAAGGTTCGTCATACCACATAAAATACTACCATTGATTGAGCCCTCAATGATTATCAACCATTACTCCATCAACTTATTGACTTTGCGATGGAGTCCATCCCTGAGCACAGGAACATTGAAATTGATCAGTAAACCGAGTCTTTTCCTGGCAAGCTTCAGGTACGTGACCAACTGCACTTCATGAACCGGAAGGACTATCTCAATGGCTTTCAATTCGACAATCACCGCATCCTCGACCAACACATCGATGAAAAAATCTTTCCCGATCTCCTCATTCTTGTAGATCACGGGAAGTCGCACCTGGCTCTGATACTTCAACCCGCGGTGTTGCAACTCTTTAATTAAACACGCTTCATAGACAGATTCAAGTAATCCCGGTCCAAGTTCACGATGCACTTCGATCGCTGCTCCAATGATGTTCTCCGTCAGCTTATCGTATTCAGCCTTCGTCATCATTATTTACCGCTCCCCCTTCTTACTTTTACTTTTCTTCTCTGCGCCTCAATGTTCCTGCTCTTGCTTTTTTCTTTTTCTTACGCTTTCCAATCAGTTCACCATGGTTGCCAAATCCATTGTCTCTATCATCCTCTGCGTCTCTGTGTCTCCGCGTTCTTCTTGTTTTCGCTGCGCCTCAGCGTTCCTGCTCTTGTTTTTTCTGTCTCTTACGCCTTCCCTTCAGTTCACCCCGACTGCCAAATCCGTCATTCCCTTTCCCCTCTGCGTCTCCGCGCCTCGGCGTTCCTGCTCTTACGCCTAATTTCCCCACTTCACCTTCCTTTCAGCACACCAGCGCTGCCAAATCCTTCGTTCCCTATTCTCC
>JAVBYA010000453.1 GCA_030824295.1 Bacteroidota bacterium | reverse complement strand
CGGCACCGGTGCCGTCATTGGAAAGTGGAATGGGTTCGAGACGGCAATGAAAGGAGGCGTCGGCACGGCGTCATCGCGTCACGGTTCCCTCATTGTCGGTGCCGTCGCCGTGGTCAATTCCATCGGCGATGTTCTGGCGGAGGATGGAACAACGCTGGCCGGCGCGGTGAGGGATGGGAGATTCTTTGATGCGAAAAGCAGGCTGGAACAATTCGTCAACGAACGGTTGTTGACACGCAATACGAACACGACCCTGGTGGTGGTCGCATCCAACGCGAAACTGAGCAAAGTGGATACGAACAGGGTCGCTCAGAGAGTGCACGACGGCATGGCGCGGGCCATTCAGCCGTGTCACACCACGTTCGACGGCGATGTAGCGTTCGCGCTCTCGTCCGGCGAAGTGCTCCATCCGGTGGATGTAGTGGCAGAACATGCAGCAGCGGCGGCAGCGGAAGCGATCCGCAATGCCGTCCGGTATGCGAAGGAACGCGGCGGAAAGAAAGGTCTCGGAGCGTGAGAGCAAAACAGGATCTGCGGGTGGTGAGTCTCCCCCGGGCATTGTCCAAATTGGGATTGTGTTCACGAAGCCAGGCGGAGAAACTCGTTGCCGCCGGAAAGGTCTCCGTGAACGGAAAGGTCGTCACGTCGCTGTCGTTCCGTGTCGATCCGTCACACGACCGGTTCTCGGTGGAAGGGGCGGATGTTGCGAAAGAGAAGACCTTCACCTATCTGCTGATGAACAAACCGGTCGATGTCGTCACAACACGCGTGGATGAGCGGGGACGAAGGACGGTCTACGACCTACTGAAGGCGGACCGGCTGGCGGAGAATGCCGGACATCTGTTCCCCGTCGGACGGTTGGACAAGGAGACGAGCGGCGCCTTGCTTTTCACGAACGATACTCAGCTGGGGGAAAAACTGACGAACCCCAATGCGAAATTCCCGAAGACGTACGCCGTGGTCTGCGAAGGGATCCTTAACCGCGAAGTGCTGAGCCAGCTTTCCGAAGGGATCACGCTGGAGGACGGTTACACGACCCTCCCGGCGCGGGTCTCCAAGATGTTCTCGGAGAACGATGTATCGGAATGCGAGATCACCATCGTGGAAGGGAAGAACCGTCAGATCCGGCGGATGTTCGAACAGGTCAGTTTCCCGGTGCTGGAACTGCAGCGTATCGCCATCGGTCCGGTACTGCTCGGCGAACTGCAGTCCGGTAAACTGCGCAAACTGACAAAGGACGAGATCAATCAATTGAAGGACCGGTAACAGGACCACTCTCTATTATGCCGAACATCGTCTGCAGCATCATTGAAGTGTGTATCTTCTCTTTCGACAATAAAGAGCCGCGGTATCTTATGCTGCGCCGTTCGAAGGACGAGCCGGTCTATCCGGATTCCTGGCAGATCGTCACCGGTTCCATCGAGCGGGGAGAGACCGCCGTGCAGGGAGCACTGCGCGAACTGAAGGAGGAGACCGGTTATTCTCCGCAGCACTTCTGGATCGTACCGCACATGAACACATTCTATTCACCGCGTCAGGATGTGGTGCATCATACCGTTGTGTTCGCTGCGCAGGTGCCGCCGCGGACCGATCCCGTTCTTTCCGACGAGCATTACCAATTCGGCTGGTACACCATCGAACAGGCGAAAGCGATGTGTGTGTGGCCGGGACAGATCACGGCACTGCAGATCGTCCATGAATTCATCGTCAGCGGAAGTAAGACCGCCGCATTCTCCGAGATCCCGTTATGAGATCACTGGCACTACTGATATTCTTCACGATGATCGTGTCCGCGCAACAGCCGGAGACGTCGTACCTCATAACGGCGACCGATCCGAAGAACACGCGCGACTATCCCGGAGGACGCGGCGAACATCAGCTGATCATCTATACGGAGGCATACGGCAGACCCTCCACCGGAACGAACCAATGGGGCGCCGAAGCAACGGTGAAGGATGATATCGTCATCAAATTAGGCGGCAACAATTCTCCCATCCGTCCCGGCGAGTACATCCTTTCCGGTCACGGACGGGCACGCGTGTTCCTGCAGAGCAATGTGAAGGTCGGCGCGAAGATCGTCCGGACCGACACTTCGGTAACGGTCATCTTCGACCGTGAGTCGTTCCGCATCTACTCCGACATACGCCGAAAGGAACTGATCAGGAAATATGACCGCATCAAACCGTTGCTCAACGACAGTGAACGCGTGATGCTTCGGACGGCGATCGATTCGCTTAGGATCGTCCGGGACATACCGAACGATTCGGCTGCCTCCTCCGTCGACTCTTCGCTCTATACCGAAGGGATGCGTCTGCTGGACGAGATCGAGTATCGTATCTCCTTATCACCGCCGGTGGAAGGACGCGGCGTCTGGCACCGTCCTGTCGAGAAGAACAACGATGAGATCGCCGCGACCGTCGCCCGTCTGGCAAATGCCGGTTTCAATATGATCTTCCTGGAGACCATCTGGAGAGGGGAGACGATCTATCCCGGTTTCATCACGCAGCAGAAGAAGGAGTTCGCCGGTTTCGATCCTCTTCGCACCTTCATCGACGAAGGGAAGAGGCGGGGAATAGAAGTGCATGCGTGGATCCATACCTTCTTCGTCGGATATCTGGGAGCGGATGAGGATACGAGCTCCGGTCCGATCCTGCTCAAGCATCCGGACTGGCAGCTGGTGAAACGGAACGGGTCGAAGGTATCGTCCGCGGAACCGGGGTATCTGTATGTGAATCCGGCGCATCCCGATGCTCAGGATCATATCGCCTCCCTGTATCGCGAAGTGCGTTCCAATTATCCGGACCTTGCCGGCATCCAGATGGACTATATCCGGTATCCGGTCAATGTGCCGCTCGAAGAATCCTCCGATTACAGCACGGTCTCGCGCGATCGGTTCAGGACGCAGTTCGGTGTCGATCCGTTGACCATAGACCCTGCTGCGGACCCGGTCATGTGGGAGCAGTGGCGCTTGTGGAGGGAACAGGTCGTCACCGGCTTCGTGAAAAGAATCCGGTGGGAAAATCCCGAAGTACTTTTATCCGCCGATATTTTTCCCGATATTGAGGAGGCCGAAAAGACCAAGATGCAGAAGTGGAGCGATTGGGCGGTGAAGGGGTATGTGAATTTCCTCGCGCCGATGGTCTATACGGTCAATGCAGAATGGATCGCGGAATCGATCGGCAGGATGCGTACAGTGGTCGGGGATTCCTTCCCGCTCCACATCGGATTGGCGCCGTATTTAAAATTATCTCCCACGCAGCTGCTGCAGCAGATCGAGATCTGCCGTGAGCTGCGTGCATCCGGCATCATCCTGTTCTCTACCGCAGATCTTTCCGATGAACAGCTCCGGCTGCTGCGCATCGGTCCGTTCCGCAGCAATGCACAGCCGCCGTCATTGATCACAAAACGTTCAAAACCATAAGGAGTAAGAAGTGTCCATTCTCGTTGTCGGGTCGGTCGCCATTGATGATATCGAAACCCCTTTTGGAACTGCCAAGGATGTCCTGGGCGGTTCCGCTGTCTATATCGCCGTAGCGGCGAGTTATTTCACCACGCCGGTGCGGCTCGTCGGCGTTGTCGGCGGTGACTATCCGCAGCATGCGATCGATTTCCTGAACGACCGCGGTGTGGATCTTACCGGACTCGAAGTGGTGAAGGAAGCGAAGACCTTTCGCTGGTCCGGACGGTACCATTATGATCTGAACAACCGCGACACGCTCTCCCTGAACCTGAATGTGTTCGAGAAGTTCGATCCGAAGATCCCCGATTCCTATAAGAAGACCAAATACATCTGCCTCGGCAACATCGACCCGACCCTGCAGCGCCGGGTTTTGGAACAGGTGGAGAAACCGACACTCGTCGTCGGCGATACGATGAATTTCTGGATCGATACGAAGAAGGAGGAACTGCTCAAGGTCCTTCCGTCCTTCGATGTCTTCATCCTGAACGATTCCGAAGCCCGTCTGCTCTCCAACGATCCGAACCTGCTCCGTGCCGCGAAGAAGATCCGCGCGATGGGTGCCAAGACCCTCATCATCAAAAAGGGTGAGCACGGCGCGCTTCTGTTCCACGAGGACCATATCTTCTCCGCGCCTGCCTATCCGCTGGAGGATATCTTCGATCCGACCGGAGCGGGTGATACGTTCGCGTCCGGTTTCACGGCGTGGCTGGCAAAGACGGACGATCTGTCGTTCGAGAATATGAAGCGGGCCGTCATCTACGGCAGCACCATGGCATCGTTCTGCGTGGAGAAGGTCTCGGTGGACGGACTGCGCGATCTTTCCTACCTGAAGATCCAGGACCGTTTCCGCGAGTTCAAAACACTGTCGCGTTTCGACGAATAGTTCCGCGGTCGGGCCGACGATATCGTGGACATATTGATTGTCACATTATGCATCGCATGGTGTGACAATTCTTTTTTGGGCACTACGGAAAGTCTTTCAACGATGGACAATACATCAACCTCCGGACACAAGAGATCATGATCATCAGTATCGAATGGTGCGGCACTTCGGTCCGGTTCCTTGACCAGACCCTTCTGCCGGAGACGGAGTCATACATCGAAACCGAACGGTTGGACGTTCTC